>NZ_JBEYVC010000001.1:0-212475 GCF_040643855.1 Streptomyces sp. NPDC047072
AACAGGACCTGGGGGGACTGGCCTTCGGCCAGCTTGGCGAACTCCTCAGGGCGCTGTCCGAACGTACGGGCGTTGTCGATGAGGGGCTGCATGGGGTGACTCCTCCTGGCGCGCCGGACCGGCGCGTCGGTGTGGGGGACAGAGATACAGGTGAAGTGGGGGACTGCTCTGCTGTCAGCAGCGGAACACTTGAAGTGCCGCCGGAGCGTGGGCCGTCGAGGGTCTCGACAGCGGGACGCCACCCGGTGTGGCCTGCTCGCGGGACGCGGCCGCCGGCTCCTGAGCCAGCAGTGGGCGCTCGGGCCCCTCAGGGGCGAGGTCGGCGGCGCGGAGCCGGTCGCGGGCGCGCAGGGGACCGTTCGGGTCCCGTGCCGGGGTGCAGTGGCGGGGGGAGGCTTCGGTGCGCGAGGCCTTGCCGGAGAGGGTGATTCCGGCATGGGCTTTGGCCTCGACCTGACGGCCTGTGTACGCGGATGCGAAGCACTCGGTCGGTGCGAAGAACTGGAGGGCCAGCAGGACGGCGGCGAGGGCCGCGATCGCGGTCCGTACCGTCGTACCTCGGAACATGCGCCCCCCTTCCCGTACTTCGCACCTCTAGTCCGGACCAAAGCCTGGTCAATGGCTGGTCAAGAAACACATTAGCCCGGCAAAGTTGTTTGCAGCGTTAACTTAACGTTTCCGGCTGAAGAGAGGCTGAAGCGTGCCGGTGGCTGACTCGAACCGGCTCTTGATCTTCTGGAGTTGACGCGCTAGGAACCCTCGACGAGGCCCTTGGCGTCGCGGGCGAGTGCGGTGAGGCGGGAGATCGCGCGGAAGTACTTCTTGCGGTAGCCGCCGTTCAGCATCTCCTCGCTGAACAGCTGGTCGAACGGCTGTCCGGAGGCCAGGACCGGGACCTCGCGGTCGTAGAGGCGGTCCGCGAGCACCACGAGGCGCAGCGCGGTCGCCTGGTCCGGCACCGGCCGCACATCCGTGAGGCACACCGCTTTCAGGCCGTCGGTCAGGGCGCCGTAGCGGCTCGGGTGGACCTTGGCGAGGTGGGCGAGCAGCTCCGGGAACGCGTCGAGCGAGGCGCCCTCGGTGGCGTACGCCGCCTTCGTGACCTCCTCGTCCGCGAACGGGGCCGGGGCCTCGGGCAGCCCGCGGTGACGGTAGTCCTCGCCGTCGATGCGCAGTGGGCGGAAGCGGGCGGACAGGCCCTGGATCTCACGGAGGAAGTCGGCGGCCGCGAACCGGCCCTCGCCGAGCCTGCCCGGCAGGGTGTTGGAGGTGGCCGCGAGCGCCACGCCCGCGTCGACCAGCCGGCCGAGCAGGGTGGAGACGAGGACGGTGTCGCCCGGGTCGTCCAGCTCGAACTCGTCGATGCACAGCAGACGGTGGCCGGAGAGGGTCTGGACGGTCTTCTGGAAGCCCAGGGCGCCCACGAGGTTGGTCAGCTCCACGAAGGTGCCGAACGCCTTGAGGGCGGGCTCGGCGGGGGTGGCGTGCCACAGGGAGGCGAGGAGGTGGGTCTTGCCGACGCCGTAGCCGCCGTCGAGGTAGACGCCGCGGGGGCCGGCCGGCGTTTTGGCGGCCCGGGACCTGCCGAACCCCAGGAAGCCCCGCTTGCCGCCGCCCACCGCGTGTGCGCCGCCGAGTCCCGCCGCGAAGGACTCCAGGACGCCGACGGCCTCGGTCTGTGAAGGCTGGTTCGGGTCCGGGAGGTACGTGTCGAACCGCACCGAGTCGAACCGCGGCGGCGGCACCATCTCGGCGACCAGCCGGTCCGCGGGGACGTGCGGCTCGCGCGCGCACAGGGACAGCGGGGCGGTGTCGGCTATGGAGCCGAACCCGGACGCGGCGGGAGAAGTAGACACGGTTACCCATGCTAAGGGTCGTGCCAGACTGCACGACATGCGACGTCTGTTCCCTGTGACCGACCAGACAGTGATTCCCGGCGGGCCGGAGGGCGGCTCGACGGGCGGCTCGGCGGGCGGCTCGGCGGGCCCCGAGTGGAGCCTCGACGAGCTGGCCGACGCCTACGCCTACCCCGCGCTCGGGCCCGCCGCCGGCGGACCGGACGTGTGGCTGCGGGCCAACATGGTCTCCACGCTCGACGGGGCCGCCCAGCACGACGGCCGCTCCCAGCCGATCTCCAGCGCGACCGACATGCGGATCTTCGGCACCCTGCGGGCGCTCGCGGACGTGGTCGTGGCGGGTGCGGAAACGGTACGCCAGGAGGGGTACCGGCCCGCACGCGCGCGTGCCGAGTTCGCGGCGCTCCGGGAGGCGGCCGGACAGGGCCCCGCCCCGGCGATCGCGGTGATCAGCGCGAGCCTGGACCTGGACTTCTCGCTCCCGCTCTACACGTCCCCCTTGGTCCCCACCCTCATCCTCACCGGCGCCGCGGCCGCCCCGGACCGTGTCGCCGCGGCCGAGAAGGCCGGCGCGCGCGTGGTGATCGCCGGGGACGGCGTCGGCGTCGACCCCGCACGGGCCGTGAGCGCGCTGGCGGACCTCGGGCACACCCGGCTGCTGACGGAGGGCGGACCGCGGCTGCTGGGCCAGCTGGTCGCCGCCGGGGTGCTCGACGAGCTATGTCTGACCGTGGCGCCGATGCTCACCGCGGGGGACGCGCAGCGCATCGCGGGCGGGCCGTCGGTCGCCGTGCCCTCGCGGTTCGCGCTGGCGTCGCTGCTGGAGGAGGACGGGTTCCTCTTCAGCCGGTACTGCCGGGCCTGACCGCGGGGCTTGACCGACCCCTCCTGGTCCGCATAGGGGTTCGAGCGGTACCGCTGTCGTCGACATCAGCGGAATCTGCCGTTCCGTTTAGCTTCCGATGGGCACACTAAGTCCGGCAGTCCCCGTGCGATCACGGGGCAGGATGGTTTCCGCAGAGCCTCAGAGAAGGGGACGCCCGGTGTTCAGAAGCGTTTTGATGATCGAGAAGGCCCTGACGTCCGCCGACGTGGAGTTCGTCACCACCTTGCACGGGGACGAGCCCGTCGCCTTCCACGTGCTGCTCCAGCCGCGCGGGGATCAGGCCGACCGCTTGCTGCGGGCCATCGACGACGTGGCCCTGGGCGAGCTGGACGAGGCCGTACGGGAACGGGACACACCCGAGGGCGAGGCCGCGAAGGGCGTGGGGGAGCAGGCGCTGGAGGTGTCCCTCCAGGCGCTCAGGGCGTCCGGCAGCGAGGCCGAGGGCCGGCTGATCGAGGACCATCCCCTGGACGCGCTGAAGTCCCTGGTCGAGGAGACCGGCGCGGACGAGGTGATCGTCCTGACCGACCCCCACTACGTGGAGGAGTTCTTCCACCGGGACTGGGCCTCCCGGGCCCGTCACAAGGTGGGCGTACCGGTGCTGAAGCTGTTCTCGCACAGCAAGGCATAGGCTGACCCCGCATCCGTACCGCACCACCATTGGGAGACACCTACATGGCACCCGGCCTTCCTACCGCCATGGACCGACCGCACTTCATCGGCATCGGCGGGGCCGGGATGTCGGGGATCGCGAAGATCCTCGCGCAGCGCGGCGCGAAGGTCGCCGGCAGCGACGCCAAGGAGTCGGCGACCGCCGAGGCGCTCAGGGCGCTCGGCGCGACCGTGCACATCGGGCACGCGGCCGGGCACCTGGCCTCGGACGCCACCAGCGTGGTCGTGTCCTCGGCGATCCGGGCCGACAACCCGGAGCTGGCCCGCGCGGCCGAGCTCGGCATCCCGGTCGTGCACCGCTCCGACGCCCTCGCCTCGCTGATGGACGGCCTCAGGCCGATCGCGGTCGCCGGCACCCACGGCAAGACCACGACCACGTCGATGCTGGCCGTCTCCCTGTCCGAACTGGGCCTGGAGCCGTCGTACGCGATCGGCGGCGACCTCGACGCACCCGGCTCGAACGCCCTGCACGGCGACGGCGAGATCTTCGTCGCCGAGGCGGACGAATCGGACCGCAGCTTCCACAAGTACGCGCCCGAGGTCGCGATCGTCCTCAACGTCGAACTCGATCATCACGCCAACTACGCGTCGATGGAGGAGATCTACGAGTCCTTCGAGACGTTCGCGGGCCGGATCGTGCCCGGCGGCACACTGGTGGTCTCCGCCGACCAGGAGGGCGCGCGCGAGCTGACGCGGCGGCTGGGGCTCGGCGGCTCGGTGCGGACGGTGACGTACGGCGAGGCGGCGGACGCCGACGTGCGCGTGCTGTCGATCGTCCCGCAGGGCCTGAAGAGCGAGGTCACCGCCGTCATGGACGGCGTGGAGCTGACCTTCACGGTGTCCGTCCCCGGCCGCCACTACGCGCTGAACGCCGTGGCCGCGCTGGCGGCGGGCGCGGCGCTGGGCGTCCCGGCCGCCGAGCTGGCCCCCGCCCTGGCCGCGTACACCGGAGTCAAGCGCCGCCTCCAGCTCAAGGGCGAGGCGGCGGGCGTGCAGGTCATCGACTCCTACGCCCACCACCCGACCGAGATGACGGCGGACCTGGAGGCGATGCGCGCGGCGGCCGGCGAGGCCCGCATCCTGGTCGTCTTCCAGCCCCACCTGTTCTCGCGCACACAGGAGCTGGGCAAGGAGATGGGCCAGGCCCTCGCGCTGGCGGACGCCTCGGTGGTCCTGGACATCTACCCGGCCCGCGAGGACCCGATCCCCGGCATCACCAGCGAGCTGATCATCGAGGCGGCGCGGGCCGCGGGCGCTGACGTGACGGCGGTCCACGACAAGGCGGACGTGCCGTCGGTGGTGGCGGGAATGGCGAAGCCCGGTGATCTCGTTCTCACCATGGGCGCGGGTGACGTGACGGACCTCGGCCCGCTGATCCTGGACCGTCTCGCGAAGTAAGGGGCCGATCTTCATGTCGTACGACGTCGAAAAGCCGGACGAGCAGTGGCGCGCGGAGCTGACCCCGGCGGAGTATGCCGTCCTGCGCAAGGCCGGGACGGAACCGGCCTTCACGGGGGAGTACACCGACACCAAGACGACCGGCGTCTACTCCTGCCGCGCCTGCGGCGCCGAACTCTTCACCTCCACCGAGAAGTTCGAGTCCCACTGCGGCTGGCCGTCCTTCTACGACCCGAAGGACACGGACGCGGTGGAGCTGATCGAGGACCGCTCGCACGGGATGGTGCGGACCGAGGTGAGGTGCGCGCGGTGCGGGTCCCACCTCGGCCACGTCTTCGAGGGCGAGGGGTATCCGACGCCTACGGACCAGCGGTACTGCATCAACTCGATCTCGCTGCGGCTGACGGCGGAGTAGGGCTCAGCCGCGCGCCGCGTACCTCACGAAGTTCGCCCATCCGACGCGTCCCACGGTGAAGTCGGGACGCGTCACGTCCTTGGAGTCCCGTACGTGGACGGCCTGTTGGGTGACGGCGACCTCGATGCAGCTGTCACCCTGGCTGCCGCTGTAGCTGGACTTGAACCAGGTGAGTTCCGTCGTGCTCATAGCTCTCCTCGCAGTCGCTCCAACAGACCCCTCGATTCCTGCGGGTTGAGGGCCTGCGAGCGCAGTGTGTCATAGCGCTGCTGGAGGAGGCTCACCTCTTTCACGTCGCCGATCAAGCGCCCGTTCTGCTGCCCTTCGGAGTACCCGAACCGCCGCCCCTCCGGTGTCTCCAGAAGCTGCACCGGACCGTCCAGACAGGCGTGCAACCCGCCCTCCAGCGGCATGATCTGAAGCGTCACGTTGCGCGGTGCGCTGTGCTCCAGGACGTGGTCGATCATGGCCCGCATCTGACCCGCGTCCCCGAACCGGCGCCGGAAGACGTGCTCTTCGACGATGAAGCTGAACGGGACCGTCGGCCGCTCGTGCAACATCCTCTGCCGCTCCAGCCGTACGGACAGGAGCGTCTCCAACTGCTCGTCCGTGACCACCGGGATGGTGCCTTCGAACACGGCCCGGGCGTACCCCTCCGACTGCAACAGCCCCGGCACCAACCGGCATTCGTACGTGCACAGGCTGACCGCGATCCGCTCCAGCCTCGCCCACCGGCGGAACCAGGCGGCCAAACCCGCCTCGCCACGCGTCAGTAGCTTCGCCGACCTCCGCAGCGCGCCGGTGTTCCCCGTCGCCTCCTCGGCCCGCTCCACCAGCGACTCGTCCGGCATCCGCCGGCCCAACTCCACTGAGGTCACGGTGTGCTTGGAGAACCGCACCCGCTCCCCGAGCTCGGTCCGGCTGAGCCCCGCGTTCTCGCGCAGGGCCTGGAGCACGGCCCCGAAGACCCGCATGCTGTCCGCGGGATCGGGCTCCCGCTCCTCCTCGTGCCCCGCCGACTCGTCACTGCTGCCCGTCATACGCGGCCACCTCCAGGTGCGTGTGCGTGATCTCCCCGCGATCGACGCACTCAGAGTGACGACTTGATCGACGTACTGTCTACGTTCCGTCCGTGTACGGTGACTCGGCGTACACGGTGTTCACGCCCGAGGGGTCGCTCTCACGCGGGGCGCCTCGGAAGACCTCCTTGGTGTGCCAGGCGCGGTGGGTGTCGGCTACCGGGCGGGTGCCGGGCTGGGGGCCGAGGAGGGGGCGGCCCGAGAGGGCGAGGACGTGGGTGTGGGCCGCCGGGCTGCGGCCGACGAAGCTCTGGGAGACCAGGACGCGGTGGCCGTCGCCTATGCCCAGGACGCCTCTGTCGAAGAGCTTGTGGTGCAGGGAGCACAGGCACAGGCCGTTGTCGACGTCGTCCGGGCCGTCGAACGCCCACCAGCGCACATGCGCGGCCTCCAGCCCGACGGGCGCGGCGTCGATCATGCCGTCGTAGCCGCACCGGTACTCGTACGCGGTCAGGACCGACTCCCGCATCCGGCGGTCGCGTTGGCGTCGGTCGGGAGCCGTCAGGAACCCCGTCTCGGCCGGCTCCAGTTCCAGACCCACCGCGTCGCACAGGTCCTGGTGCAGAGACGGCGGGAAGTGCAGATCCAGCAGCACCCTCGCGATCCGGCCGAGCAGGGACGGTTCCCGCCGGAGCGCCGCCCGCAGGTCCGGGGCCAGCCGCCCGGCGGCCCGGCTCTCGCGCAGCTTCCCCACGGCCGGTCCGGGGCTTCCGGCGCCGCGGTCGGTGCGGACCTCCCACACCTCGTCGTTGGTCAGATGGTGGAAGGGGTACGCGGGGGTTGTCGCGCGGGCGGGACCGTACTCCGTGAGCAGCCGCTTCAGATCGCCCTCCACCGCGGTGTACGGCAACGCGTCCTCGGTGTCGGCCTGGTAGCGGCCCAGGGCGTACAGCAGGAGCAGGGGTTTGTGCGGGGCCCGGACACCGTCCCGGCTCCACTGTCTCAGCTTCGCGGCGCGCTCCACCCAGTCCATGACGGTGATCGTAGTGAGCCGCTTCACAGGGTGCGGCGGTCGGGGAGGAGGCGTTGGGCCCGGAACGCCGCTTTGAGGAAGGTGCGGATCAGGCGTTCGCGGTGTGGGGGCATCCAGCCGATGCCGTGCAGGCGGCAGACGCGTTCTCCGGCGAGGTAGCGGGTGAGGTCGCGGGCGAAGGGGCGTAAGGGGGCCGGGAACCAGTGGTCGGCGAAGAAGTTCATCATCGCCGTCGCCACCCGGTGGCCGGACTCCGTCGGCTCGTACGGCCGGGCGTCGAACTTCGCGGCGAACTCCGTCATCGCGTCCCAGTCCTCGGGAAACGCCTCGTCGGCCAGGGGACCGGACTCGCGTTCCAGGAGGCGGAAGAGGGCCCGCGCCCAGTGGTGCCACGCCGTCTTCATCGGGTCGCTCAGGCCGGGCAGGCCGAGCGAGGTCTGGAGGCGGTCGCCGAAGGTGGCCAGCAGGACCAGCGGATAGACGAAGTCGTCGACGTCGTCGAAGTTGCCGGGCAGGTGCGGGGTGCGGCGGGCGATCGAGCGGTGCATGCGGTTCAGACGGGCGGCGGCCCGGCGGCCGGCCTCGCTGGACACGCCGTCGATCATCCAGGCCGTGAGGAAGGCGTTGCCGTCCCGGAACCGCCTCAGCGGTCGTGTTTCCAGCTTGCCGGTGTGGGCCAGGGTCGCGGAGACGAGGCTCGGCTGCATCATGTGCATGGTGCCGGGATGGATCGTCATCGCCAGCGCGAACTCGGGGACGCGATGACCGACGTAGAGCGCGATCATCCGCTCCCAGTCCGACTCCGGGTCCAAGCGGGCCAGCTCGCGGTCCACCCACTTGTATCGACGGGCCAACTCGCTTTCCTTTCACGGTTTCTGATGTCTCGTTAGGGACACGACGCCTCCTTCGCGCCTTTCGATGCCCGTGCATGGAGTGACCTGTGACACAAGTGGGGGCCGAAGGCCTTATTGAATGACCAAACCATCTATCTGTTGACTTTCGGCTCAGCCAGCCAGAGGATTTCAGGGGTGACACACACCGAACCCCTGCCCGCCCGCGCAGCTCTCCCCGTCGACCTGGACGAGGCGGCCCACCGCTGTCTGGTCGCGGGATTCGAAGGCACCACCGTCGTGCCGGACACCCTGAAGCGGCTCATCGACCGCGGCCTCGGCGGGGTCATCCTCTTCACCCGCAACATCCGGGACGCGGAGCAGGTGCGCCGGCTCACCGACACCCTGCGCGCCCTCCGGCCCGACCTCCTCGTCGCCATCGACAACGAGGGCGGCGGCATCGGCCACCTGGTCACCGCGGGCGCCCCCGAGGTCCCCGGCAACTACGCCCTCGGCGTCGTCGACGACCCCGCCCTCACCGCCCGCTGCGCCGACGCGCTCGCCGGGCACCTCGCGTCGCTCGGCATCACCGTCTCCTACGCCCCCGTCGCCGACATCCAGCAGCAGGCCGACAACCCGATCGTGCGCACGCGCGCCTTCGGCACCGACGCCGGCGTGGTCTCCCGGCACCTGCGGGCCTGGATCGAGGCGACCGAGGCGCGCGGCATCGCCTCCTGCGCCAAGCACTTCCCCGGCCACGGCGGCACGCTCACCGACAGCCACCACGAGCTGGCCGTCGACCCGCGGCCGTACGAGGAACTCGACCTCGAACCCTTCCGGGCCGCGATCGCCGCGGGCGTGCCCATGCTGATGAGCGCGCACGTCGTCTTCACCGCGCTCGACGAGAACCGGCCCGCCACGCTCAGCCGGCGGATCCTGCGGGATCTGTTGCGGCTGGAGCTCGGGTTCGACGGGGTGCTCGTCAGCGACGCGCTGGAGATGAAGGCCATCGCCGACCAGTACGGGGAGGCGGCGGGGGCACGGATCGCGCTCGCCGCGGGGGCGGACCAGGTGATCGTCGCCGTGCCCGATCTCGGGGTCACGCTGGAGTGCCGGGACGCGGTGCTCGGGGCGCTGCACTCCGGGGTGCTGGCCGAGGAGCGGGTGCGGGAGGCGTCGGAGCGGGTGCGGAGGCTCTCCGAGCGGTACGCCGAGTCCTCTCTCGCCGTTCGTGCGTGGGACGCGGGGGTGGGGCTTGAGGCTGCCCGGCGGGCTGTGGGCGGGCAGAAGCCTCCGAGGGTCGTGACCGGTGCGCATGTCGTCGACCTGTTTCCGGCGCCGCATCCCGCACTCAACTGGGGTGGGGAGGATCTGCTGACCGCCGTGCACGAGGTGGATTCCTCGGCTACCGGGACGGCGGTTTCCGGGGAGCCGGAGGATCTCGGGGCGCTGGTCGATGGGATTCTGCGGCGGGCCGAGGGGGTGCCGTTGGTTGTCGCCACGAGTGACGGTGGGTTGTATCCCTGGCAGGGGCGGATCGTGGATGCGTTGATGGGCCGGCGGCCGGACGGGGTTCGGGTTGCCACGGGGCTTCCCGAAGGAGGGGCGTTGTGTTCTTACGGGCGGGGGAAGGTCAATTTGCGGGCGGTGGCGGAAGTTCTCGTCGGGGCGCGGTGATTGCGGCTAACGGCCGGTGGGGGCTGGTCGCGCAGTTCCCCGCGCCCCTAAAAGCAGGAATCCGTCACGGAGTTCTTATGAGCTCCTTGATTCCCCTTGCTGCCAGGTACTCGGAGTCCTCCGCTCGGTCCGCCAGTACCACCGCCGGGCGGAGCCCCTCCTGGCGTCGCCGCATCCACTCCTCGAAGTACGCGCCCCCCGGGCCCGACGTCGAGCGGGTCGACGGGGTGCAGTCCAGGACCAGGGCCGTATCCCGTGCCTCGGGCGTCCACGGCTTCGCCCGGAGTTCCGTGATCGTCGTCGCCAAAGACTCCGCGATCGGCTTCCTCCGGCCATCCGAGTCGAAGAGGCCCAGCGTGTACTCGAGTTCCGGAAAGTCCGCCAGGGAGCGGTCGACGTCGTGGGAGCACCACCACGTCACGCCCCACAGGCCCGTGCAGCCGGAGGCGTTGAGGACCGTCTCGCGGGCGAAGTCGGGGGCGTCGGCGGCCGGGATGTGGGGTTCGGGGGCGCCCGTCTCCTGGACCCAGACCGGGCGGGACGGGTCGGTGGCGTAGGCCTTGGCCAGTTCCGTGCCGTATTCGGCGAGGTGGTGGACCTGGGGGGAGCGGGGGCCGTAGAGGCGGGCGCAGCCGCCGGAGAAGACCCAGGGGTGGACCGTGGTGACGTCGCCCTTGCGGGCCGAGGCCTCGGGGGTGAAGGGGTGGTCGTCGCCGTACCAGGCCGCGTCGTAGGCGGAGTGGGTGACGAGACCGGACGTCCCCAGGCCCTCGCGTGCGGCGGCCAGCAGCGTGTCGAGGTAGTGGTCGACCTCGGTCACCGTGGCCGGGTTGTGCTCGATCAGGTTGTTGATCTCGTTGCCCAGCTGGAGGCCGATGAGGTTCGGGCGGCCGGCCAGGGCGCTGCCCAGGGTGCGCAGCAGGTTCGCCTGGGCCTCGATCGCCTCGGGGTCGGTGAAGACGTTGCGGTGGTGCCAGCTGCGGGTCCACTCCGGGTAGAAGTCGAAGCTGGACAGATGGCCCTGCACACCGTCCACCAGGACGTCCAGGCCCTCCTCGGCGGCCAGGTCGACGAGCTGCGCCAGCTGGTCGACGGCGGCCGTGCGGATCAGGGTGCGGTTGGGCTGGAGGAGCGGCCACAGGTGGAAGACCCGGACGTGGTCGAGACCGAGTCCGGCGATCTGGGCCAGGTCCTCGCGGGTCCGGGCCGGGTCGAAGTCCTGCCAGGAGTGGAACCAGCCGTGACGGGGCGTGTAGTTGACGCCGAAGCGGAGCGTGGAAATGGGATCCTCCTGGGGCCGGCTTCCTGGTGCTCTTGTCCGGTTGTTCGCGTCTTGCTCTTGTCCTGCGCGAATGTATCAACCACCATAGTCAGTGATGGGCAATGATTTGAACCAAGACCTCGTCATCGGCCTCGACGCCGGTGGCACCCGCACCCGCGCCGTTCTCGCCGGTGCCGCGGACGGCCGTGTGCTCGCCGAGGCGACCGCCGGTCCGGGCAACGCCATCACCGTGGCGCCCCCGCAGCTCACCGACCATCTGGCTGAGGCGCTCGCCGCCGCGGTGCCGGAGGAGGCGCGCTCCCAGGTGGTCGCCGTGGCGGGCGGTTTCGCGGGTGCCACGGCCGCCGCCGCGGACGATCCCGGGACCCTCCGGGCTCGCGCAGCCCTCACCGAGGCGCTGCGCCGGCTGGGCGTGCCCGAGTGTCCGGTCGGCATCTGGAGCGACATCGAGGCCGCCTTCGCCGGTGGCCCCGGCGCCCCGGCCGAGGGCCTCGCCCTGGTCGCGGGCACCGGCGCGGTCGCCATGCGCATCGCGGGCCGGCGGGCCACGACCACGGTGGACGGCGACGGCTGGCTCCTCGGCGACGAGGGCAGCGGCTTCTGGATCGGCCGCAGCGCGGTCCGCGCGGCCCTGCGCATGGCGGACGGCCGGGGCCGGGCGACCGTCCTCGCCGGGTGGGTCGGCCGCACCCTCGGCCTACCCGTGGACGTCCTGCCCACAGCGAGCATTTCGTCGTACGACAGGGGCGGCGCCCCTGGTCCGGTCGGCGCGGGCACCCAGGGCACCGGCGTCCCCGGCTGGTCCCGCGCCCGGCGTGAGGACTTCCGCCGGCATCTGCTGCCCGCGGTGATGGCGGACCCGCCGATCCGGCTCTCCCGGTTCGCCCCGCTGGTCGCCGAGGCGGCCGCGGAGAAGGACGCCGTCGCGCTGGAGATCCTGGACGAGGCCGCGGACCACCTGCTGGACACGGTGCGCGCGCTGGCACCCGGCCCGGGCGAGCGGATCGTCGCCACCGGCGGCCTCCTCGGCCCCGAGGGCCCGATGACCACCCCCCTGACAGAGCGCCTGCACGCACTGGACCTGAGCCTCGACTGGGTGGCCGACGGCGGACCGGGCGCGGTGGCGCTGGCGCGGATCTTGCACGGCGGGAACGGCTGATGAGTGACCTCGTGTACCGCGACCCCACCGCTCCCATCGAGAGCCGCGTCCGGGATCTCCTCTCCCGGATGACCCTGCGGGAGAAGGTCGGGCAGGTGAACCAGCGGATGTACGGCTGGGACGCCTACCGCCGCACCCCGGACGGCGACTTCGAGCTGACCGACGCCCTGTACGCCGAGACCGAGCGCTTCGAAGGGCTCGGTGCCCTGTACGGCCTCCAGCGCGCCGACGCCTGGTCCGGCGTCGACCACGACAACGGGCCCGGGGCCGAACAGGGCGCGGCCCTCGCCGAGTTGGTGCAGCGGCACGTCGTGGAGCGGAGCCGCCTCGGCATCCCCGCCCTGTTCGTCGAGGAGGTCCCGCACGGCCTCATGGCCCTCGACGGCACGGTCCTCCCCGTCAACCTCGCTGTCGGCGCCACCTGGGACCCCGCCCTCTACGAGCGCGCCGCCGCCCACGCCGCCGCCGAACTCCGCGCCCGCGGCGGCCACGTGGCCCTCGTCTCCGCGCTCGACATCTCCCGCGACCCCCGCTGGGGCCGCACCGAGGAGTGCTTCGGCGAGGACCCGTACCTGGCCGCCCGGCTCACCGAAGCCGTCGTGCACGGCATGCAGGGCACACCTTCGGAGACCTTCGCCGCCGACAAGGCTCCGGTCGTCCTCAAGCACTTCGCCGGCCAGGGCGCCACCGTCGGCGGCCGCAACTCCGCCGAATCCGAACTCGGTTGGCGTGAGCTGCACGAGATCCACCTCCCCGCCGCCCGCGCCGGTGTCCGCGCGGGTGCCGCCGCCGTCATGGCCGCGTACAACGAGGTCGACGGCATGCCCTGCTCCGGCAACCGCGCCCTGCTCACCGAACTCCTGCGGGGCGACTGGGGTTTCGAGGGACTGGTCATGGCGGACGGCCTCGCCGTCGACCGGCTGGCCCGTATCACCGGCGACACGGTGTCCGCCGGGGCGCTCGCCCTCAACTCCGGTGTGGACCTGAGCCTTTGGGACGAGGGCTTCACGCATCTGGAGGAGGCGGTGGAGCGGGGGCTCGTCGACGAGGACGTGCTGGACGCCGCCGTCGCCCGGGTGCTGCGGCTCAAGTTCCGGCTGGGACTCTTCGACGAGCAGGGCGAGCAGGCCCAACTGCCCCGCGCGGGCGCCGAGATCAGCACCGCACTCGCCCGCGCCGCCGTCACCCTCCTCCGCAACGACGACGTCCTGCCCATCGGCGCGAACGTCTCCCGCATCGCCGTCCTCGGCCCCCAAGCCGCCACCACCGCCCACCAGTCGGGCGACTACACGGCCCCGCAGCTCCCCGGCACCGGCGGCAGCGTCCTCGACGCCCTGCGCCGGCTCGCCCCGCCCGGACTCGACATCCGGCACGCCCGCGGCTGCGCCCTCACCGGCGACGACCTCTCCGGGATCCCGGCCGCGATCGCCGAGGCCGCCGCCTCCGACCTCGCCGTGCTGGTGCTGGGCGGCAGCAGCGCCCGTAGCGCCGACACCGAGTTCGACGCCAACGGGGCGGCCCTGAAAGCCGTGTCCGAGATGACCTGCGGCGAGGGCGTCGACCTCGCCCAACTCCGGCTCGGCGCGGCCCAGTACGCGCTGCTGGACGCCGTCGTCGCCACCGGCACGCCCACCGCGGTCGTGCTGATCCAGGGGCGCCCGCACGTCGTCCCGGACAGCGCGCCCGCCCTGCTCACCGCCTGGTACCCGGGCCCCTGGGGCGGCGAGGCGATCGCCGAGGTGCTGCTCGGGCTCGCGGAGCCGACGGGACGGCTCCCCGTCTCCGTGCCGCGTTCGGCCACCCAACTCCCCGTCTACTACAACCACAAGGACACCGAGTACGGCGGCTACGTCGACGAGAGCGCCGAGCCCGCCTACTCCTTCGGGCACGGACTCGCGTACACGGACTTCGTGTTCGGCACGCCCCGGCTCGACGGCCGTACCGTCGCCGTCGAGGTCACCAACACCGGTGCGCGGCACGGGCGTTCGGTCGTGCAGGTTTATCTGCGCCGGCTCGTCACCGGCACCTGGCCGCGCACCCTGGAACTGTGCGCCTTCGAGGGCGTCGACCTCGCGCCGGGCGCGTCCCGCACGGTCGTGACACGACTCGGCGCCGACCAGCTGGCCGGCGCCGACGTCGTCGAGATCAGGGTCGCCGAGTCGGCACGGGCGGCCCTCACCGCCGTACCGCTGACCCTGGACCTCAGATCTTGACCGCTCCCGAGGACACGCCCTTGTAGAACCAGCGCTGGGTGATCACGAACAGCACCAGCACCGGGACCACGGAGATCACCGAACCGGCCATGACCATCCGCTGGTCGTAGCCGAAGGACGACGACTGGAGCCGTGAAAGGCCCAGCGTCAGCGTCATGTTGCTCTCCGAGCGCAGCACGATCAGCGGCCACAGGAAGTCGTCCCAGGCGCTGATGAACGTGTTGATGACGACCACCATGATCGCGCCCCAAGCGGACGGCAGATACAGGTACTTGAAGCGCTGCCACTCGTTCGCGCCGTCCAGCATCGCCGAGTCCTCGATCTCGCGCGGGACCGCGAGGAACGCGCCGCGCATGAGCAGGACGTTGATCGCGCCGACGAAGCCGGGCAGCCACACACCGGCCAGGCTGTCGACCAGGCCCAGGTCGCGGATGCTGATGAACAGCGAGACCATGATCGACTCGAAGGGGAACATCATCGAGGCGACCAGCACCACCCAGACCGCCTTGCGGCCCTTCCAGGCGGGCTTGGAGAGCATGTAGCCGGCCGTGGTGGAGAAGACCAGCTGGCTGGTGATCGACAGGGCGACCACGATCAGGCTGTTCTTGATGTACGACCACACCGGCACCTGGTCGAAGACCGTCCGGTAGGCGCGCAGGGTCGGGTGGTGCGGCAGCAGGGTGGCGTTCGCGCCGAAGACGTCCTCGCTCGTGCCCTTCAGGGAGGCCAGCAGCTGCCACAGCAGCGGGCCCACGGTGAGGCCGAGCACGAGGAGCAACAGCAGGTAGCGGACCAGGAGTTCGCGCGGGCGGCCGTAGTCGCGCCAACGCGGCATCAGGCGGCGGCGCCTTTCGAGAACCGTGCTCACGACTCGTCCTCCTTGGTCAGACGCTGTGCCAGCAGGGTCAGTCCCAGCGTCAGCGCGAACAGGGCCACGCTGACGGCCGAGCCGTATCCCGCGTTGCCGGTGATCGGGTCCAGGCCGACGTCCCGGATGTAGAACGGCAGGGTGCGGTCGGCGCCGCCGGGGCCACCGGTGGAGCTGCCGAGCATGTAGATCTCGGTGAAGACCCGGAGCGAGCCGATGCCGGTGAGGGTGCCGACGAGCATCATGGCCTGCCGTACGCCCGGGATCGTGATGTGCCAGAAGCGGCGCACCGCACCGGCGCCGTCCATCTGCGCGGCCTCGTGCAGTTCCTTGGGCACGTTCCCGAGGGCGGCCAGGTAGAAGACCATGTACCAGCCGAGGCCCTTCCACAGCGTCAGGCCCATCGCGGAGAGCAGGATCAGCCAGGAGTCCGAGAGGAACGGGATCGCCGACTGGATCACGTGGGCCTTCTGGAGCCAGGTGTTGACCAGTCCGTCGTCCGCGAGCAGCCACTGCCAGCTCAGGCCCACGACCACGCTGGAGGCCAGCACCGGGGTGTAGAACGCCGACCGGAAGAAGCCGATGCCGGGCAGGTTCTTCTCCACCAGGACGGCCAGCATCAGCGGCAGCAGCACCATCAGCGGGACCACGATCACCGCGTACAGGATGCTGTTGCGGGTGGCGAGCCAGAAGTCGTCGTCCTGGAGCATCCGCGTGTAGTTGTCGAGCCCGACGAAACTCGCGGCGCCGCCCAGCGGCTTGGCGTTGGTGAACGACAGCAGGACCGTGTTGAGGAACGGGAACACCCCGAAGATCACCGCGCAGGCGATCGCGGGGGCGGTCCACAGCCACGGCAGCCACCAACGGCGGTACATGGCCGCTCCGTTGGCCCCGGGGGCGGGACCGGGAAGCGCGGCCTTGGCGAGTCGGCGGAGGCGGGACGGGGCCGGGCCCGGCGCGGAGGTCAGGGGCTCCACGCCGGACACCGGGTTCGTGATCTGTGCCGTCACTGTCAGCTGCCCTGCTTCAGCAACTCGTTCGCCTTCTCCTGGGCGTCCTTGACGGCGTCAGCAGCGCTCTTCTTGCCCTGCATGGCCAGCTGCACCTGGGCCACGATGGCGTTCTGCACGGCCGGGGAGAGATTGGTCTGGTTGGTGGAGGCCGTCTTGAGCTGGTCGGCGACGAGCTTGCGGGCCTGGGAGAACGGGTCGGTGCCGGTGACGTTCTGGAAGAACGGGTCGCTCAGCGACGCGGTGGTGGTCGGGAAGATCACCACGGCCGGGTCCTTGCACCAGGCCGTCTGGTTCTCGGCGTTGGTGAGGAACTCCGCGAACGACAGGGCCACCGGGGCGTGCTTGCTGGTCGCGGCGACCGAGATGTACTGCGGGGCGCCGGCGGAGGCGACGCCGAGGGCGTCGTAGGGCTGCTGGCCGACCGCCGTCTTGGCGTAGATCGAGGGGCTGTTCTGCTTCACGAACCGCACGAAGCTCGGGTTCGTCGAGCCGTACGCGACCTTGCCCTGGCTGTAGAGCGTGGAGGGGTCGTTGCTGGAGGACAGCGAGTCCTTCGGCATCGCGCCCTCCTTGTACAGCTTCGCCATCCACTCCACCCACTGGGTGGTGCGCGGGTCGTCGCCGAAGACGGCGGACTTGCCGTCGGAGGAGAGGACCTTGATGCCCATCTGGTCGAAGTCGGCGGGGATGCGCCAGATCGGGTTGGCCATCGTCGCGAAGTACTTGCCGTCGGCGGCCTTGGCGACCTTCTCGTAGTCGGCGAAGAGCCCGAAGATGGTCGTCGGCGGCTTCGCCGGGTCGACGCCGGACTTCTCCAGCAGGTCCTTGTTGTACGTCAGCAGGACACCGCCGGTGTACCAGGGCAGCGTGGTGTGGATCGACTTGCCGGAGGCGTCGGCGAAGGTCGCGGTCTTCCAGAACGACGGGACGAACGGCTTGGACGCGGCCGGGTCCTTGGTGCCGATGTCGAGCAGGTAGCCGGCCTTGGTGAGGGCGGTCGCCGTCGGGGCGTTGACGTTGATGACGTCGGCCATCGTGCAGGCCTGGGCGTCGGCGACGGTCCGGCTGGTGAAGGTGTTGTCGCCGGGGTCGTCGATCCACTTGACCTTGGTGCCGGGGTGGGCCTTCTCGAAGTCGGCGATCACCCCGTTGAAGAAGTCGCCGAAGTCTTTCTTCAGGTTGGTCGTCTGGAAGGTGATCGTGCCCTTGACGTCGCCGGAGAGCTTCCCCGACCCGACGTTGCCCTTGTCCACCTTGCAGCCGCCCGCGGTGGCGTCGCCGCTGTCGGAGCCGCCGGACAGTCCGCAGCCGGTGGCGGCCAGGGACAGAACGGCGATACAGGTCAGGGTGCGGGTCAGTCTTGGTGTGCGCATGTGATGAGCCCTCCGGCTGGTTCAATCAACCAACTTCTACTCCGATTGATGAAAATGTGGACCAGAAGTCATCGGAGGTCAATGGTTTCGCGTGTTGCGTTTAGGTTCCGTACGAGATCAGTGACGGTGCTCATGGTCCGGATGGCTCGGGTCACCAGGGTGTTCGTGCCCGTGCGCGTACACCACACCGCTGCGTGCCTGGTCCAGCCAGCCGAAGAAGGCGCGCCGGCCCGCCGCGCGGCGCAGCTCTTCGAGGACTCCCTCACGGACGTCCTCGTACGGCAGCACGTCACCGGGCGCCGTCCCCCCGAAGGGGTCGACGCCGCGTCTGAGCGCGTCCGGGGTCAGGAAGCGGTCCCGGTTGCGGTCGTAGTAGTCCCGTACGTCGGCCTCGGGCACCGCCTGTCCGGCCTCCAGGGCGTCCAGCACGGTCCGCGCGGCCGCCGAGTGGGCGAGCGCCGCGGCGACGATGCTGCCGAGGTCCGCGACCTCGCTCTCGGCGACGGCGAGCAGCCGCTCGGGCGCGACCTCGGGCGGCACCTTCAGCCCCCGCGCGGCACACTCCCGCCGCGCCAGCTCATCGGCGACGACCACCTGCGTGGCCCACCGCCGCCGCTGCCGCTCCGCCCGCGCGAGCGACTCCGGACGCGAGGTCTCGGGGTCCCGGGCGGGAACGGCGGAGAGAAGGGCGTCCACACGGGTTCTGGGGACCGTGTGGGGGCCGATGAGAGCGGCGGTCCCGGCATCGGCGTGGGCGTGACTGTGCGGGGGTTTCATCCCGCTCACCGAAGTCACGTCCTCATTCATCCGTCACCTCCAGGACCACGGCCTCCGTGTACGCCACGCAGCCGTGCCACGCGGCCTTCGCCATCAGCCAGTACGCGCCGGGGGGTACGGCGCCGCCGTCCACCTCGATCACCGCTTCCACCCGCTCCCCGCCGGGCACCTCGAAGCCCTGGAGGCCCGGAACGACCCCAGGCCAGGTGCCCCACGAGGAGACGGCCCACAGCTGGCCGGTGACCGGGCCGTGGGTGGTGTTGCGCAGGGCGACCGGGACACGGGCCCGCTCTCCCCGCCGTACGGTGATCCGCTCCGCGCCCAGCTCGCACACCAGGCCCGACCCCGCGGGCGGCCCGCCGGGCACGTCCAGGCCCACGACGTCCTCGAAGGTCTGACCGCCGTACGACAGCCGCGCGGCGAGCCAGTGGCGGCCGGGCTCGGCGTCCTGAGCCGGCGTCACCGTGACCTCGGCCAGCGTGAACCCGCCGGGACCGAGGGCGTACGGCAGTTCGGAGGGCGCGACGGACCAACCGGACGGCACCTCGAAGGACACCGTCCCCGAGACTGGCGCGTCCGTGAGCTCGGAGCTCACCCGGACCGTCGCCGTGACGGGCCCGGACGCGGTCAGGGAGGTCGGCGAGACGTACAGCGCGACCGGCATGTTGCCGCGGGGGGCGGGGCCCGAATTGTGCAGCCAGTACCGCGTGTGCACCGGCTGCGCGGGCTCGTGCGCCGCGACACCGGGGCCGGAGCACCCGGCGGGGATGACCGGCGTCGCCAGCACCGTGGCCACCTCGAAGCCCGTGAGGTCCACGGCCAGCGCGCCCCCGTCCTCCGGCGTCAGCGGCTCACCCGCCCGCTCCAGTACGTCCGCCCGCGCGCCCTCGGTCCACCCGACCGGCCCGCGCACCCGCGCCCGCACCGGCCGTCCGTTCACCTCGTGCACCCGGACCACGACCCCGCGCCCCGGATCCACCGCGTCCGAACCGCCCCTGGCCAGCGGCGACCCCACCGGCTTCAGCGCGTCGAGGATCACCTCGCGGGCGGGCTCCACCTCCAGCAGCGAGGTCGTACGAGGAAGCGAGGGGCTCCCCTCACCCCGTACGCGTCCCGTCAGCGGGTGGTTGTACGCGTGCCCGCGCGCCGGCAGCTCCAGCTCCCGCCAGTCGCCCTCGCCCGCGACGACCGCGTACTCGAACGTGTGCGACCAGCGCTGGAGCTGGAACGCCGAACCGTCGGGCGCGGTGCGCCGGGGCGGGTCGACCCAGATGCCGGAGGGCCAGCCGGTGCAGGAGCGCATCAGGGACATGTAGAGGTCGCCGGAGGAGGTGACCACACAGCCGGGCGTGCCCCGGTTCAGGACGGCGAAGCCGCGCCCGTCCCAGGCGTCACCCGGCGGCAGGGCCTCGCCGCCGCCCGCCGCGGTGGCCGCGACGGTGAAGTCGTCGAGGTCGGCGACGAGCGCGTCGACCGCCTTGGCGTCACCCTCCGCGTCCGGGCCCGCGACCACCAGCAGCGGCAGCCGCTCCAGGTCGCGCAGGTCCGCGCCGGGCACCCACTCCTCGCGCAGCGAGGCGCGCGGCGCGACCCAGACGGAGGCCGCGCCCCGCTCGGCGAGCTGGCGGCGCAGTTCGCGCTCGGCCGCCGGGTCCATGGCGAGCGCCTCGGCGACCAGGGAGTTGCGCTCCGGACCGCCCACGGCGATCCGGAGATCCGGCAGGTTGGAGTCGACCTCCAGGTCGCCGTAGCGGGGCCCGCCCGCGATGGTCGAGGTGGCGGTCACGCCCGTGCGGACCAGGGCGGCCGCCAGCGGGGCGCCCAGCTCACCGGCCACGTCCCAGTCGGCGTACACCAACTCCGCGACCCCGACGGACCGGTGGCCCAGCAGCACCCCGGCGTCGTCGTGGACCGCGACCCGCGCGGTGGAGCCGAGACCGAACCAGGTGTTGGCGGGGTTGTCCAGCGTCCACGGGAACCGCTCGCTGTCCACCTCCACGAACCCGAACCCGCGCCCGATCACCGCGTCGGCGACCTCGTGCACGGGCAGCCCGCCCCGCACGTCGGACGGCCAGCGCACCCGGATGAGCCGGTCGGCGCCGTCGTACCCGTCGATCGTCGTGGTGACGTCGAGCCGGTCGACGCCCTTCCACAGGGTCAGCTTCTGGGTGTACGTGAAGAGGCCGAGGTCGGCCCGGACGGTGATCCGGGAGCCCGCGGGGGAGTGCTCGACATCGATGTCGGCCGTGACGTCCCCGCTGCGGGCGGCGGTCGTGCCGGTCGGCGTGAGGTGCCAGGGGCCCTCGCCGAAGCGCGGGTGGCGGGGGAACTCCTCCTGGACGACGAGTTCGTTGCCGATGTCGCCGGGGCGCAGCAGTTCGCGGCCGCCCTCGCTCACGGACTTGAGACTGCTCACGGCGCCGCCGCGAGAAGGGTCGACCGTCACCTCGTAGAACTCGTTGCGGATGCTGAGACCCTCGCCGGCGACCCACTCCGGGATGGAACCCGCGGTCAGCGGCAGGGTCTTGAGGCCGAGGCCGGGGACCTCCGGGACGACGACCTTGAGCGTGCCGTCCTCCTCGCGGACGGCGGGCAGCGGCTGGAAGTCGTCGCCGACCGGGACCAGGCCCGGGTCGTCGACGGTCAGCACGTCCTGCCGTTGCCAGGTCGCGGAGTTGAAGACGACCAGGTCGGGTCCGGTGCCGGGCTCCACGCTGTCGGCGAGCGCCTGGGTGGCGTCGGCGTGGACGGTCTCGGCGAGGTCGGCCAACTCCCGCCAGCCGGTGAGGAGATCGATGTAGACCTGGTCCGACTCGGAGCCGGTGATGGCGTCGTGGTGGGCGCCGTAGACGAGCTGCCGCCAGGCCTTGTCGAGGGCCGCGTCCGGGTAGGCGTGGCCGGTGACCAGGGAGGCGAGGGTCGCCCAGGCCTCCGCGTCGGCGAGGAGTGTCTCGCCGTACCGCTGGGCCTGCTTGGTGTCGATGTAGGAGACGTCCTTGCCGGTGTAGACCGGGTTCATGTCCCGCGTCTGCGGCGAGGCCTTGCGCCCCTCGGTCTCCAGCTCGGTGCGGACGGCGGCGAAGAAGTCGCGGGGGATGCCGGAGACGAAGCGCGGCCAGACGTACCGCTCGTTCCAGTCGCGGTGGATGGCCATCACCCAGCGGCACGGCGGCGCGTAGTCCCCGCCGACCGGCAGCAGCACGTTGCGGGTGAGCGCGACCTGCTTGAGCCCCTTGAACAGCTTGAGCGCCTCGGCCTCCGCCTCCGGCAGCGTCGGCGCGTTGTCGATCCGCCAGCCCGCGCCGTAGTGGTTGACCATGTACGCGGTGAGGATCCCGCGCCCCGAGGGGGCGATCCAGTCGAACTCCGCCGGGAACTGCATCCGCTTGGGATCCCGCGGCTCCTCGCCGAACACGGAGAGCGTCGGCCCCCACTGGTGGAACGGCCCGCGCGCCCACGAGCTGGAGGAGACCCCCGCGTCCGCCATGATCCCCGGGAACTGCGGGTCGTGCCCGAACGCGTCCAGCTGCCAGGCCGTCTCCGGGGTCGCCCCGAGGATCGCCCGCTGGTATCCGTCGCCGTACAGGGCGTTGCGTACGGTGGCCTCGGCGCCGGTGAGATTGGTGTTCGGCTCGTTGTAGGTGCCGCCCATGATCTCCACGCGGCCGGTGCGGATCAGCTCGCGCAGGAAGCCGCGCTCCTCCGGGAAGGCGTCCCAGTACGGCTTGAGGTAGTCGACCTCCGCCAGCACGAAGGTGTACGCCGGGTCGCGCCGCGCGAGATCGCAGTGGGCGCGCACCAGGCTCATCCCGGACTGGCCGCGCGAGTCGAAGGTGCGGGCCGGCAGTCCGGTGGTGGCCGGGTCGTCGGCGACGTCCCAGGTCTCGGTGTAGGCGGCCTGGGTGTTCCACCAGACGGGGTCGTAGTGGAAGTGGCTGACCATGAACATGGTCCAGCCGGGCTCGGCGACGGTGAACTCGCCCTGCGCGCTCGCGACTTCCTCGCCGTCCGCGGCGGTGACCGTCATCGGGCCGCTCTCGCCCGTCACGGAGATCTCGGCGCGTACGGTGCCGTCCTCGCCGACGGTCACGGCCGTCTCCCCGACACCGCGGACGGTCGGGCCTTCGACGGTCAGGCGGACCGTACGGCCCGGTATGTGCTCGACCTCGGCCGCCACCACCTGCTGGGGGTGCTCGGGGCTGCCGACGAACAGCTCGGTCGACTCGACAGAGGTGACGCGCATGGGGCTCCTACGAGTGAGTGGAAGAGCCCCATCCTGCACCGATTGGATGATTCAAACAACCATCTTCGGGTATCTCAGGTGGTTCATCCATACAAAGTGAGCCGAGATCAGCGACCGCGCCGGTTCTTGAGCGCGTGCTGCGGGGTGATGTGGTCGGTCAGCGCCAGGGAGGCGCTGGAGCGCTGGTAGGTGAGCTGCGCGACCCGGACGTAGAGGACGTCGATGAGGACCAGTACGGAGTGCCGGCCGCCGATGCTGCCGGTGCGGCCGGGGAAGCTGGTCTCCGTGGGAGAGGCCGAGATCAGCCGGATGTCGGCGGCCCGGGCCAGCGGCGAGCGCGGGTCCGAGGTGATGGCGACGGTGGTCGCGCCGCGCTCCCTGGCCAGTTCCAGCGGCTCGATGGTCTCCCGGGTGGCGCCCGAGTGGGAGATGCCGATCGCCAGGTCGGCGGGGGTGAGCAGGGCCGCGGAGGTGGCCGCGCCGTGCACCTCGTTCCAGCCGCGCACCGCGCAGCCGATCCGGAACAGCCGGGTCTCGGTCTCCTGGGCGACCGCGCCGCTGCCGCCGACGCCGTACACGTCGATCCTGCGGGCCCGGGCCATCGCCTGGGCGGCGCGCTCCAGGGCGTCCAGGTCGATCCGGTCGATGGTCTGCTGCACCGCGCGTAGATCCGCGGTGCCGATCACCTGGACGACCCGCTCCAGGTCGTCGTCCGGGGAGATGTCCGGGCCGATCTCCGCGCTGCCCCAGTCGGAGACCTCGCTGCGGCCGCGCTCCTGGGCCAGCTCGATCAGCAGGTGCTGGTAGGAGTCGAGCCCTATGGCCCGGCAGAACCGGGTCACCGTGGCCTGGGAGGTGCCGGTGCGGCGGCCCAGCTCGGCGGCCGAGCAGTGGGTGACGGCGGCCGGATCCTCCAGGATCAGCTCGCCGACCTTGCGCAGCGAACCGGCCAGCCGGGGCAGCTCGGTGCGGATCAGTGTCGTGACGTCCGTCGCAGGCATGCGAAGAAGGTATCAGCGAAGGTGACAGCCACCCTACTGACCGGCGATTGAATACCAGGACCATGCTGTGATTTATTGATTCACCTATCGGTGGTTGTATGGTGGTTCAATCCATCAGTGGGGAGTGAAGCGTGTCCGTCGAGTCAGTCAGCGCCCAGGTCTTCGCCGAGCAGAGTCTGGCCGTCCTCCGTCACGTCACCGAGTCCGCGCGTGACGACGTGCGTCGCGCCGCCGAGCTGATCGTCGACTGTGTGCGCGGCGACGGGGTGATCCAGGCGTTCGGCACCGGGCACTCCCAGGCGATGGTGCTCGAAGTCGCCGGCCGGGCGGGCGGGTTGGTGCCGACGAACCGGCTCCAGATGGCCGACCTCGTTCTTTTCGGCGGGGACGATCCTCGTGTGCTGGACGATCCTCTGCTGGAGCGGGAGCCCGGGATCGCCGCGCGTCTCTATGATCTGGCCGCGCCGCGTGCCGAGGATCTGTTCGTGATCATCTCCAACTCCGGGGTGAACAGCGTCATCGTGGAGATGGCGCTGCATGCGAAGTCGCAGGGGCATCGGATCCTCGCCATCACTTCGCTCACTCATACGCGGGCGGTTCCCGCGGGGCATGTGAGCGGGAAGAAGCTGGTCGATCTGGCCGACGTGGTGTTGGACAACGCGGCGCCTGTGGGGGACGCGTTGCTTGAACTGCCGGGGGGTGGGGCGGTGTCCGCGCTCTCTACTCTGACCGGGGTGGCGTTGGTGCAGATGGCTGTGGCTGAGGCGTCTGGGTTGCTGATCGCTGCGGGGGAGCGGCCGCCGGTTTATGTGTCGGCGAATGTTCCCGGGGGTTTTGAGGGGAACCTGGAGCTGGAGAAGAAGTATTCGGGGCGGATTCGGAGGACGGCTAGTTAGGGGCGTGTTGAGGGGTCGCGGGGAAGCTGGCGGCCGGTGGGGGCTGGTCGCGCAGTTCCCCGCGCCCCTGGGTGGGTGGGCTGGTCCTTAGTCGACAGGTACTGGGGTCAGGGCTGCTGCCAAGGGGTACGCGCCGGTTGTCAGTGGGGCTTCTGTGGTGTCGGTGGATGTGTTCACCGGCACCAATTTGTTGCCGTCCGCCGTTGTCACGTAGGCCGTTGTGCCGTTCCAGTTCAGGGCTATGTCGAAGGCTGACTTGCCTACGGTGACTTGTTCGGCGGGGGCTCCTGTGACCGTGTCCAACGGGGTTACGTAGTCGCCGTTGCTGGGGCTGACCCACAGGGTGCGGCCGTCCGGGCTGAGGGCGAGGCCGTATGCCTGGCCAGTGACCAGGAGGGTGGGCTCCGTGTCGTTTGTGGCCGTGTCGATCGGGGTGACCGTCGAGCCGCCGGAGTTGGAGACGTAGACCGTCTTGCCGTCCGGTGCGGCCACCACGTTGAAGGGGTTCGGGCCGACCGGGATCGCCGTGCCTGCCTTCTGTGTTGTCAGGTCCACCGGGCTGACCGTGTTGTCGTGGATGTTGGCCACGTACAGGGTCTTGCCGTCCGGGGTGATCGCCATGTTCTCCGGGCCGGAGCCGACAGGGAGCGGGGTGCCGGTTGTGAGAGTGGTCGTGTCTATCGACTGCACTGTGCCGTCTGTGTAGTTCGCGACCCACAGGGTCTTGCCGTCGGGGGTGAGCGCTAGGCCTGCCGGGACCTTGCCCACCGCGACCGTGTCGGTGACCGTGCTCTTCGCCACGTCGATCACGCTGACCGTGTTCGAGCCCTGGTTGGCCGCGTATGCGGTGCGGCCGTCGGCGCTGACCACCACCTCGCCGGGGTTGTTGCCCACCGGGATGTTTGTCGTGGTCTTCGTGGTCAGGTCGATCGAACTCACCGACGCGCCGCTGAAGTTGGCGGTCAGGGCGTGTGAGTCACCGGTGCCGTCGGTGACCTGGACCGGGAGGGCACGGGAGAGGATGCCGGTGCCTTCGGCGATCACGTTGTGGACGCCTGTTGTGCTGCCGCCGGTCAGGGTGATGGTGACCGAGGACGGTGTGGTCGCCGTGCCCTCGGCGGGGGTGGCGGTGACGCCGTCCGGTACGTCGAGCTTCCAAGTGACCGACTTCGTCTGGGTGTCGGTGAGGTTGAGGGTGACCGTCGTGGAGGCTCCCGGCTTCAGGGACACCGAGGCGGGGGAGAAGGCCGCGTCGACTCCGGGGTCGGGCGCGTTCTCCAGCATCGTCGTGTAGAGGAACTGGTCCATCACGCCCGGCGAGACCTGTTGCGGGATCGCGTCCAAGTCCTTGCGCTCGGCGCGGAGTCGGGTCCAGTACTTGGAAACCGCGTCCGTGTCTCCCGCCTTGTTCGCCAGCAGCAGGTCCACGGCCGTCCCGCCCGCGGTGCCGTAGCTGCCGAGCTTGTCCAGCCAGGCCGAAGTCTCGTCCAGGAAACCGGGGTTGGCGAGGTGCGCGCGCAACTGGGCGGGCGTGGCGGCCATGTCGGCGAAGTAGCCCTTGAGCCTGGCGGCCGCCTGATCCAGCCCGCTGTCCGCCTCGTACGCCTTGCGGAAGGCGGCGATCAGCTTGGTGAGCGTGGGGGACTCGGTCGCGTCCAGCTGGGAGGAGTAGTTGTTCTCGGCGAAGATCTGGAGCCACTTGGCAGCCTGCGGTCCGCCGAGGTCCCGTACGGAGGCCAGGAAGGACCGGCGCGGGTTGTAGGCGGCCGGGTTCCAGAGGTAGTCGGCCGAGGTGAACAGCGCGAGCTTGCTCGCCTCGCCCTGGATCATCGGGTTGGCGGTGACGCCGGTCGCCGCCGTGGCGACGCCCGGCTCACGGCCCGTGTAGGGGCCGAGCAGGAGACGGCTGGTCACGTAGTCGTTGACCGGGTAGTTGTCCCAGATCAGGATCGGGTGGCCGTAGACCTCGCGGGCCTGCTTCACCTGGTCCGTGGTGATGGTCGGCGCGATGACGCCGACGCCGGTCCATTCCACGACCACGTCCGGGTCGAGCTGCTCCCGCAGGGCCTTCTTGTACGGGGAGTCGGCGAGGTCGGAGTACTCGGTGGGGACCATCTCCAGGGGTTCGAGTCCGGTGTGGTTCGCGGAGAACTCCTTCCACACCGTGTTCAGCAGCTGCGCCTGCGCGGCACCGGCCGCACCGCCGCCCGTGCCGAACTTCTGCTCGTCCGCGGCGCAGTTCCACTTCGTGTAGCTGATGTCGTCCAGCGGGATCGCGAAGGAACGGACCCCGATGGCGTACAGCGAGTCGAACTTCGCGGTCAGCGCCTTGACGTCGTCCTCGGACGAGTAGCAGACCGACAGGCCGGGGGAGAGGGCGTAGGTGAAGCGGACGTGGTTGGCGGTGGCCCGGTCGACCAGTTCCTTCAACTGGGCGAGGGCGGCGGGCGGGTACTCGTCCCGCCAGCGGGCGCGCAGATAGTCGTCGTCCTTGGGGGAGTAGACGTACACGTTCTGCTTGGTACGGCCGTAGAAGTCGAGTTGGCTGAGCCGCTCGGCGTGCGTCCACGGGGTGCCGTAGAAGCCCTCGATGGTTCCGCGCAGCGCGGCACTCGGCCAGTCGCGGATGGTCGTGACCGGCAACTCGTGCTTTCCGTCGAGGAGTTGGCGCAGGGTCTGGGCCGCGTAGAAGGTGCCGGTGGTGTCGACGCCGGAGAGGGCGAGCAGGGCCCGGCCCTGGCTGCGGCCGGCGGCGAGGACGTAGCCGCCGGAGGCCAGGCCCTTGGGGGAGCCGGCCTTGAGCCGCTTCAGCGCGCCGGCGGTGGCGCTGTTCTCGCCGGGTCCGCCGAGGTAGACGGTCAGGGCGGCGGAGGGGGTGCGGTCACCGGCGTCGACCCTGGTGATCCGGTCGGCACCGGCGGCTTTGAGCGCCGCCTCCACGACCTTGCGGGCGGCGGGGTCGGTGCCGGGGCCGACGACCTCGACGACCCGGTCGGGGACGGGGAGTTGGCCCCGTCCGGTGTGCATGCTCTGCGGGGTCGGCCACACCTGGGGGGCGGCCTGACGCGGAGCGGCCGCGGCGGGAGCCGCCGGGGCCGCGAGTCCGACGGCCAGCAACAAGGCGGCCGTACATCTGAGGTTGATGAATGAAGCCACCTGCTGATGTTAGAGATGTTGAATACATCATTCAATGGGGTGGGTGGGTCGGCAGGGGGCTTCTACAGCAGCGGAGGGCTTCTACAGCAGCTTGCGGTGGACCATCGTCGACAGGCACAGGGCGCCGGGGAGCAGGGGGAGCCAGACCGTCAGGACGCGGTAGCCGATGAGGGCGGCCGTGCCGAGGGCGACCGGGACGCCGTAGACGGAAAGGGTGAAGACCATCGCCGCGTCCACCGGGCCGATGCCGCCCGGGGCGGGGATCGAGCCGACCGCACTGCTCGCGGCGAGGTACGCGAACGCCACCTGCGCCCAGGAGAGGGTCATGCCGAGGGAGGTGCCGACCGCGTGGATCACGCTCGCCTGGAGGAGGGGTGCGGCGGCCGCGCCGCCCCAGAGCGCGAGGACGCGGCTGGGCATGGTGTGCAGACGGCGGGCGTCGGTGAGGGCGGTGCGGACGAAGGTGGTCGCGGGGCGGCGCAGGGGCGGGACGAGGGTCACCAGCAGGAGCGTGCCGCCGAGGCCGATCACCGCGGCGGCGACCGGCAGGAGCAACATGCGGTGGTCCGGGACGAGTTCACCGAGTCTCAGCAGCCCCGGCAGCGTGAACAGGAAGCCGAGCAGGACCAAGGTCTTGGCGATCGGCCGGACCAGGGAGTACAGGGCCAGGGAGGCGGTGGCCCGGGTGAGCGGGATGCCCTGGGCCTGTAGGAAGCGCAGGGTGACGGCGTGGGCGCCGAGGCTGGCCGGCAGCACGTGGTTCGCGGAACCGGCGGCGAACTGCGAGGCGATCAGGGGTCCCGTCGGCAGCCGCTCGGGCAGCGCGCCCTGCCGGACCAGCGAGGCGGACAGCCAGCCCAGACAAGTGTAGAAGAGGCCGATCAGCAGCCAATAGGGGTCGGCCGTGGCCAGCCGCGCGGTGCCGTCGTAAAGGGCGTGCCAGTCCAGTGCCGCCCAGATGGCGATGAGGAGGAGGGGGAGGAGGGTGAGCAGGCGGCGGGCGGGGCGGGCCAGGCGGGAGAGGAGGCCGGAGGAGCGGGCGGCGGCAGGGAGGGAGGCGAGGGGCGGACCGGTGCGGGCCGGGGCGGGAGCTGCCGTGGGCTGGAGCCCGTCGGGGGCGGCGGCGCCGACGTGGTGGGAACTCGGCGGTGTGAAGCGTGCGTTGGGCTCGCGCCCGTCGGAGGCGACTCGGGGTGCCGGGGCGGCGAGGGGCTCGGCGGGAGGGATCGCGGAGGCCGGGGCCGTGGGGGGCGTGGCCGGAGTCGCCGAGGACGCCGGGGTGGTGAAGCGGCGGGCGGGAGTCGTGCCGGCGGCCGGGGTGATGAGGGGCCCGGTCGGTGTGGTCGAAGGTCTCGCGGTGGGGAAGGGCCCGGCCGTGCCGGGGAGTTGGCTCGGGGGGCCGTCGAGCGGGAGCAGGGACACGGCGCACGTCGTCCTTTCGCGTCGTGTCCCACGCGCGGGGCGGGGACCGAGACGGATGCAGGCGAGGCAGTGGGGACGGGGGGAAACGTTCCCGCCCGGCGTGACGTACCGGTGTCCGGCAGCCGAAGCCGCGCGGGCGGGCGGACGACACGCCTCCTCAGAGGGTGCCCAGCGCGCGGGCCGCGGAAGCGCTCGGTCAAGGTCTGCGGAAGGGCGGCCGGAACAGGGATTGACGGGATGGGAGGTTAGGTTAGGCTTCCCTTGCGTCCGCGTCGGTTCCCGTCAGTCCGCCCGGACTCTCCCTCGCCTTCGGCCTGTCGCTGTCGGCTTGCCCCGAAGGCGAGGGAAGCACCGACGCCCCCGACGCTCAGCCCCTGAGCGCCAGCGGCAGCGACACCGTGAACACCGTCGCCCCGGGCTCGCTGCTCAGCTCGATCGTGCCGCCGTGTGCCCGGACCAGGGAGTTCGCCACCGCGAGCCCCAGCCCGCTGCCGCCCCGGTCCCGGCTGCGCGCCTTGTCGACGCGGTAGAAGCGGTCGAAGACCCGCTCCTGGTCGGCCGCCGGGATACCGGGACCCGCGTCCGCGACCCGCACCCGCGCCCGCCCGTCCCGCACCTGGACCGCGACCGAGACCACCGTGCCCGCCGGGGTGTGCATGGCGGCGTTGGTCAGCAGGTTGTCCACGACCTGGCGGATCCGCTGCGGATCCAGGCGCAGCTTCAGCGCCTGCGGCCCCGGCTCCACCGTCAGCGGCCGGTCCGGGTGGCTCGCCCGGAACGCGTCGGCGGCCTGCTCCACCAGGTCGACCAGGTCCGTCTCGGTCGGCCGCAGCGGCGTCTCCACCTCCGCCGCGTCGAGGCGGGCGAGCAGCAGCAGGTCGTCCAGGAGGAAGCCCATCCGGGCCGCCTCCGCCCGCAGCCTGGCCAGGTGCTTTTCGCGTTCCTCGGGGGCGTTGGCGGCCGCGTACTGGAAGAGGTCCGCATAGCCCCGTACGGACATCAGCGGCGTCCGCAGCTCGTGCGAGGCGTCCGCCACGAACCTCCGCAGCCGCTGCTCGGCCTCCGCCCGCACCGCGAGCGAGTCGTCGATGTGCTCCAGCATGGTGTTGAACGCGGTGCGCAGCTCCTCGACCTCGGGTCCGCCGCCCCGTTTGTCGGCGCGCAGCGGCAGCCGGGCCGCCGAGTCGGTCAGGTCGTGCGAGGCGATGCCGTGCGCGGTGTGCGCCATGTCGCTCAGCGGCTTCAGACCGCGCCTGAGCAGCTTGCGCCCAATCAACACGAGCGCCAGCAGGGCCAGCCCGAACGCCACCACCTGGACCGTGATCAGCCGCCGTACCGTGTCGTCGATGTCGTCCATGGGGGCCGCGCTGACCAGCACCACCCCGGGCTCGACCTCGCAGGCCCGCAGCCGGTAGTCGCCCTTGTCCTCGATGTGCTCGGTGGCCAGCACCTCGGTCTTCGCGACGGTCTGCGCCTTCGCCACGGAGGTGAACTCGGCGACGTCCTTCGGCAGGTCCGTCGGGTCCTCGGGCTTGCGCAGCTCGGGCGTGCCGTCCTTCACGTCGTACACCGCGTAGTACCAGCGGTAGTACTTCTTGCCCGCGAGGGTGCCGTACTCCGCGATGCTCTTGGACTGCGCGACCTGCGCGAGCGAGAGCTGTTCGTTGAGCTGGGCGGAGAGGTAGTCGCGCATGTACGTGGTCAGGGCCGTGCCCACCACCCCGAAGACCAGCAGGGCCAGCACCCCGAGCCCGAGCGCCAGCCGGGTGCCCAGGCGCATGCGGCGGTACCCGGACCGGATCCGCCGGATCATTCGGCCGCCTGCCGGATGACGTACCCGAAGCCGCGCACGGTGTGGATCAGCGGCTCGCCCGTGTCGTCCAGCTTGCGGCGCAGCCGGCTCACCACCAGCTCGACGACGTTGGAGCGCCCGCCGAAGCCGTACTCCCACACGTGGTCCAGGATCTGCGCCTTGGTGAGCACGGTCGGCGACTTGCGCATGAGGTAGCGCAGCACCTCGTACTCGGTCGGGGTCAGGGTGAGCAGTTTCTCGCCGCGGCGCACCTCGCGGGTGTCCTCGTCCATGGTGAGGTCGCCCACGGCGAGCACCGAGCGCTGGAAGCCGGGCCCGGAGCTGCGCCGCAGCACGGTCCGCAGCCGCGCCATCAGCTCCTCCACCGCGAACGGCTTGACCAGGTAGTCGTCGCCGCCCCGGGTCAGCCCGGCCACCCGGTCGGCGACCGCGTCCCGGGCCGTGAGGAAGACCACCGGCACCATCGTGCCCGAGCGGCGCAGCCGGTCCAGGACGCCGAAGCCGTCGATGTCGGGCAGCATCAGGTCGAGCACCACGATGTCCGGGTGGAACGCGGCGGCACGGCTCAGCGCCTCCTCGCCGGAGTTCGCGGTCACCGCCTCCCAGCCCTCGTAGCGGGCGACCGTCGCCACGAGATCGGCGATCGGCGGGTCGTCGTCCACGACGAGGAGTCGAACTTTTTCCACGTGTTCATAGTGCTGCACAGCGGCCTCGCAGCCAGGGGCGGGAGGGCGCCTTTCGCACATCGATAAGCTCTTGAAAGTTGTACGACAGTAAATCGACAGCTCCGGCCGGGGAAGCTCGGAAGTCCAGAGCCCCGATCAAGGAGCCCGTCCGTGACGACCGTCCAGTCACCCCCCACGCCCCCCGCGGCGATACAACGCCCGAGGGTGGTCGCCCGAACCGGCCTGTATGCCCTCCTCGCCGCCAACGCGGCCCTGACCGCCTGGTTCTTCGCCCAGGCGGGCTTCGCCTCCAACGCGCTCATCGTCATCGGCCGCCTCACCGGCCTGTACGCCGCGCTGGTGATGGCCTTCCAGCTGGTGCTGGTGGCCCGGCTGCCCTGGCTCGACCGCCGCATCGGCATGGACCGGCTGACCTCCTGGCACCGCTGGACCGGCTTCGCTCTCCTCTGGCTGCTGCTCGCGCACGCCGTCTTCATCGCCTTCGGCTATGCCGAGGGCACCGACGTCGGCCCCGTCGGACAGGTCGTGGACCTCGCCGAGACCACCGAGGGCGTGCTGCGCGCCGTCGTCGCGTTCTTCCTGATCCTCCTGGTCGGCGCCGTCTCCGCCCGCTACGCCCGGCGCCGCCTCGCCTACGAGACCTGGCACTTCATCCACCTCTACACCTATGTCGCCGTGGTCCTGGCCTTCACCCACCAGGTCGCCGTCGGTACCACCTTCGCCTCCTCGTCCGTCGCCACCGCCTACTGGTACATCGTCTGGGGAGCCGCTCTCGGTTCACTCCTCCTCGGACGAGTCGTGCTCCCGCTCTGGCGGAACTGGCGCCACCAGTTCCGGGTCACCGCCGTCGTCCCCGAGTCCGACAACGTCGTCTCCGTCTACATCAGCGGCAAGGACCTCGACCAACTGCCCGCCCGCGCCGGGCAGTTCTTCCTGTGGCGCTTCCTGACCCGCGACCGCTGGTGGCAGGCCAACCCCTTCTCGCTGTCCGCCGCCCCCGACGGCCGCACCCTGCGCCTGACCGCCAAGGCCGCGGGCGACGGCAGCGCGGCCCTGCGCCACGTCAAGGTCGGCACCCGCGTCTTCGCCGAGGGCCCCTACGGCGCCTTCACCGCCCTGCACCGCGTCCGCAGCGAGTCCCTGCTGATCGCCGGCGGTGTCGGCGTCACCCCCATCCGCGCCCTGCTGGAGGAGATCGAGGGCCACGCGGTCGTCGTCTACCGGGTGGGCAGCGACCGGGACGCAGTCCTCTACGACGAGCTGCGCGAGCTGGCGCTCGCCAAGGGCGCCGACCTCCACCTGGTCACCGGGCCGCCGGTGCCGGACCGGCTGGCACCCGCCGAGCTGGTCAAGCTGGTGCCGGACATCGCGGAGCGGGACGTCTTCCTGTGCGGACCGCCGCCGATGATGAACGCCGTGCTGGGCACCCTGCGGGAGCTGAACGTGCCCAAGGCGCAGACCCACTTCGAGCGCTTCAGCCTGGCGGGATGAGGAAGAGACCGTGAAACGAGCCATACCTGTCGTCGTCCTGAGCATCGCGGGCCTGGTGCCCGTGTGGCTCTACGAGCCGTCCGCCGCCTCCTCCACCGTCCAGGCCACCACACCGGCGCCGTCCGCCTCGGCGTCTTCCGGTTCCTCGTCGGGGACCGTCGTCAAGGGATCGACGGTGGACACCGAGAAGGGTCCCGTTCAGGTCCAGGTGACCTTCGAGGGCACCAAGATCACCGCGGTCAGGATGCTTCAGCAGCCGAACCACCCGCAGACCACGGCGGCGGTACCCAAGCTGATCGCGGAGACCTTGGAGGCACAGAGCGCGGACATCGACACCGTGTCCGGAGCGACGATCACCAGCACCGGCTACCGGGAGTCCCTTCAGTACGCCATCGACCAGAACGCCGAAGCGGCCTCGGCCTCCCCGTCTCCGACGGCATCGGCCTCCGCCGCGGCGTCCAAGACCGTGGACGGAACGGCGGTCGACACGGAGAAGGGCACCGTCCAGGTCCAGGTGACCTTCGAGGGCGACAAGATCAGCGCCGTCCAGATGCTCCAGCAGCCGAACCACCCGCAGACGACGGCCGCGGTGCCGAAGCTGATCGCGGAGACCTTGGAGGCGCAGAGCGCGGACATCGACTCCGTGTCCGGTGCGACCATCACCAGTGAGGGCTACAAGGAGTCCCTCCAGGCGGCGATCGACGCGAAGGGCTGATCTCCGCGATGCACCGAGTCGAACACGTCATGGGCTTCCCCGTCTCGCTCCGGGTCGACGACGAGGGCGTCCCCGAGTCCGCGGCGGACGCGGTCTTCGCATGGCTGCGCGAGGTCGACGCCCGGTTCAGCCCGTTCAAGGAGGACAGCGAGGTGTCGCGGTACGGCCGCGCCGAGCTGACCGCCGACGAACTGAGCGCCGACCTGCGCGAGGTCCTCGCCCTGTGCGAGCACTACCGTCTCGCCACCGGCGGCGCCTTCGACGTACGGCTGCCCGGCCGCGGTCTCGACCCCTGCGCGGTGGTCAAGGGCTGGTCGGTGCAGCGGGCGGCGGAGCTGCTGAAGTCGGCCGGTGCCGCGCGGTTCGTCCTGAACGCCGGCGGTGACGTGGTCGCCGCCGGCGGCCCCTGGCGGGTGGGCGTACGCCACCCCGAGCACGCCGACAAGCTGTGCACGGTGCTGTCGCTCACGGACGGCGCGGTCGCCACGTCCGCCCGCTACGAACGCGGCGACCACATCCTCGACGGCCGCACCGGCCGCCCGGCGACGGGCCTGCTCAGCCTGACGGTCGTGGCCCCGACCCTGACAGAGGCCGACTCCGTCGCCACGGCCGCCTTCGCGATGGGCACCGAGGGCGTCGACTGGGCGGCCTCCCTGAAGGGCTGCGAGGTGTTCGCGGTGGACGGGGAGCGACGGGTGCTGCGGACGCCCGGGTTTCCCACGGCGGCCGGCGGGGGCTCGGAGGCCGCGTGACGGAGCCCGCCTACGGAATGGGGCCACCTGTCGGCGGGACCGGATCGGGCGGCGCGGGCGGGACGGCGGTCACCGCCGTCACCCGGCGGACCGGGCGCCCGATCGCCGTCTCCAGGGTGCGGCCCGGCATCCGGGACAGGCCGAAGATGACGGCCAGGGAGATCGACGGCGCGCCGACCGCGAACGCGGCGACGAGCGGCTCGCCGGCGTCGAGGCTGTACTTGGCGAACAGCAGCATCGCCCCGACCGACAGCAGAGCGAACACCTGCCCCATGGCCCGCTGGCCGACCGTCGCCCACGCCATCCGGCGCCGGTGCCTCTCGTCGACCCGGAACTCCTCCCAGATCTCGGCCGCGAGACCGGGCTTGACCAGCTCCCACTCCCGCGCCACGCTCGCGTCCCACCGCAGCCCCGGGCCGGTGTCCTGGCGTGTCATCGGCGCTCCCGGCCGTGTGCGGGGTCGACGCCGACGTCGTCCTTGTCCAGCGAGATCTGATAGGTCGTCTGCAGGGGCGCTGCACGCAGGTTCTGGTGGGCCCGGAGCCAGGCCAGTGTGCGAGCGGCGGAGTCGTGTCCCGCCCGCTGGGCCTGAATGAACCATTCGGTCGCCGCGGTGAGGTCCGCCGCGTCGGCCAGCGACAGCCCCAGGTTGTACGCGGCGTCCGCGCTGCCCCGCAGAGCGCCCTTGCGCCACCACCGGCGGGCCCGTTCGGGATCGCCCCGTTCGTTCCACAGCAGGCCCAGCAGCGAGTCCGCGTCCGCCACCCCGTGCTCGGAGGCGGTGACCCACGCCCGCTCGGCCTCCTCGATGTGGCCCTCCTCGCGCAGGAGCAGCCCGAGGTCCTTGGCGGCGAGGGCCGCACCGGCTTCGAAGGCCAACCGCAGTTGCCGTTCCGCCTGCCCGTACCGGCCGGCCCGCAAGGAGGTCAGCCCCAGGAAGTGCAGGGCCCGCGCGCTGCCCCGGCTGCCGGCCTCCTGCCACAGGCGGCGGGCCTCCTCGGTCCCGCCCGTGCGCAGGCGGAGCACGCCGAGGTCGGTGAGTGCTCGCGTGTTCCCGTCGTCCGCCAGTTTCTGGAGCAGCCGCGCGCCTTCCTCCGTCCGCCCGCTGCGGATGAGTTCGAGCGCCTGGCGGTGGACCTCGGTCTCCGGCGGCGACCCCAGGGCGGTGTAGGCGGTGGTCCAGTGGCGCCTGAGCCGTTCGTGGAAGTCCGGCTCCTCCTGCCGGGCGTCCACCGGCGCATGGCCGGGGGCGAGGACGTCGAGCGCGCCGTCGAGCAGGGACCGCCATGCCATCCGCCGTACCCCCCTCCACCGGCTCTCGCCGCTCAACTGTAGGGGAAGGTCACGAAGTTGGGCAGAAGGAAGGGCGGGCCCCGGTGTGGAACCGGGGCCCGCCCTCTGTCGTGCCGGTGAGGTCAGCTGACGTCGGAGGTGTCCAGGCGGTACAGGCCGCTGTAGTCGGAGACCGCCGTGCCGTTCTTCTTGACCCAGGTGGAGATCTCGGAGTTCGTGCCCTGGCCGCCGTCGCTGCTGATGACGATGTAGTGCAGCTTGCCGGACTTCACCAGGCTCTTCAGCTTGGCGAGGGTCATCGCGTTGTCGGAGCCGGACCAGCCGCCCATGGAGATCACCGGCTCGCCGGACTCCAGGATGATCGAGGAGGCGGTCTGGTCGGTGGCGACCGCGACGAGCCAGGTGGCGCCGTCCTGGTTCTTCTTCAGGTACGTGATCATCGCGGAGGAGACCTGGGTTCCACCGCCCATGCCGCCGGCGGTGCGGGCGGATTCGGTGCCGGACTCGGATTCGGTGCCGGTGGTGCCGGCGGTCCCGGTGGTTCCGGTGGTGCTGCTGCTGGTGCCCGACGGGGCGTTGCCGGACGGGGGTTCGCCCATGGACCGGCCGCCGCTGGTCGTCGTACCGCTGCCGCTCGGGCGCTGGCCGCCGCCCATGCCGCCGCCACCGCCCATGCCGCCGGTGCTGGGGCCGGCCGTCGGGTTCGTGCCGTTCGTGCTGGAGGTGGCCGCCGAGGCGGAGTAGGCCGCGGGGCCGGCGAGGAGGGCGACGACCGCGGCGAGGGCCGCGATGCCGGTGAGGCGCTGTCGCTTGGAGAAGCGCCCGAGGAGGAGCCCGATCACCGCGAGGGCGCCGGCGACACCGGCGACGACCTCGGCGACCGTGTACAGCGTTCCGGAGCCGGAGACCCGCTGGAGGAGGACGACCGCCCAGGCGGTGCTGGCCGCGATCGCCGCGGGGAGCACCCAGGCCCACTTCGCCGCCGTACCCTCCTGGAAGGCCTTGTACAGCATCACCCCGCCGATACCGGCCAGGGCCGCGATGCCGGGGGCCATGGCGGTGACGTAGTACGGGTGGAAGGTGCCCTCGGCGAGGGCGAAGGTCAGGTAGTGGAAGACGAACCAGCCGCCCCACAGCAGCAGCGCGGCCCGCTTGGCGTCGGTGCGCGGCGCCCGGCCGCGCAGCACCAGGCCGCCGATCAGCGCGACCAGCGCGAAGGGGATCAGCCAGGAGATCTGGCCGCCCATGATGTCGTTGAACAGCCGGTACAGGCCCGCCTCGCCGCCGAAGCTCGCGCCGTTGCCCTGCGAGCCGACCGACGAACTCGCCCCGAAGATGCGGCCGAAGCCGTTGTAGCCGATGACCAGGTCCCAGACGGTGTTGTCGGTGGAGCCGCCGATGTAGGGGCGGGAGGAGGCGGGGATGAGGTCGACGACCACCATCCACCAGGCGCTGGAGACCACCAGCGCCACGGTGCCGACGGCCAGATTGCGGATACGGCGGCCGAGGGAGACCCGCGCGGCCCACAGGTAGACCAGGAAGAACGCCGGCAGGACGACGTACGCCTGCATCATCTTCGTGTTGAACGCGAAGCCGATCGCGACGCCCGACCAGACCAGCGGCATCAGCCGCCCGGTGCGTACGGCCTTCATCAGCGCGGCCGCGCCCAGCAGCATCAGGAAGACCAGGATCGGGTCGGGGTTGGTGTCCCGGTTGATCGCGACCGTGATGGGCGTGAGGGTGAGCGCGAGAGCGGCGACCGTGGCGGCGACGGGGCCGAAGTCCCGCTTGACCATGCGGTACAGCAGGGCCACCGAGCCGGTGCCGACCGCGACCATCGGCAGCATCAACTGCCAGGTGCCGTACCCGAAGAGGCGGGCCGACAGGCCCATCACCCACAGCGCGAACGGCGGCTTGTCGACGGTGATGAAGCTGCCGGAGTCCAGCGCGCCGAAGAAGAACGCCTTCCAGCTCTTGGTGCCGGAGTAGACGGCCGCGTTGTAGAAGGTGTTGCCGCTGATGGACGACAGATTCCAGGCGTACAGCGCCGTGGCCAGCACCAGGATCGCCCAGAGCGCGGGCCGGGCCCAGCGGGGGTCCTCGGGGGCACCGGCGAGGAGCCTCTTCAGCCGGCCTGCCGCGGCGGGCGGCGCGGCCCGGTGCCGGCCCTCCTGGGAGGCCGGCGCGGGCGGTGGGGCGAGGGTCGTCATGGCCTGTACTCCTGGTCTGCGAGCGGTGATTGCTCAGACCATGGGCGCCGTGCCTGGGTGATCCCTGTGGCTTCACTGAACGGCGGATGAGAATCAGCGGACTCACAGGCAAGGCACAGACGGTTGGCCCGGCACCGGGACGGTTATATTCCTGGGAACCGAAACGGGCCGCTCGGGACGGGGACACGACGACGGGGGGAACCGTGGACAGGGCCGCGATAGTTTTCGTTCACGGACTGTTCTCCTCGTCCGAGACCTGGCGCGATCTCCGCGCGCAGTTATCGGGGATGCCCGGCATTGCACAGGAATTCGACCTGCTTTTCTTCGACTACGCGACACCGCGGTCGTCGATCAGCCCGCTGCGCAAAATTCCGAACCTCGACACCGTCGCCGAGAGCCTCAGAAGTTATCTCGACGGCCAGCCGGTCTCCCATCAGCGTCTGGTCTTCGTCACCCACAGCCAGGGCGGGCTCGTGGTGCAGCGCTATCTGTCACGGATGCTCGCCGAGGGGCGCGGCTGGGAACTCGCCCGGATCCGGCGGGTGGTGATGTTCGCCTGCCCCAACAACGGTTCGGAACTCTTCCTGTTGCTGCGCCGCAGTCTCATGGGTGTCATCGGCAACAACCAGGAGCGTGAACTGCGGCCGCTCCAGGCCTCGGTGCAGGAGGCGCAGCGCAGGGTGATGACGGGCATCGTGCACGCCCGGTACGTGTCCAGCGACCGCTGCCCGATCCCCTTCATGTCCTACGCCGGGGAGAGCGACAACGTGGTCTCGCACTCCTCGGCCGTGGGGGTCTTCCCCGAGGCCGCCGTGCTGCCCGGCGACCATTTCTCCGTCATCAAGCCGGGCCCCGACGGACGGCTCGTTCGCGCGTTGCGCGGCAATCTGGACAAAGCCCTGCTGGAGCCATTTCCGGAGGAGTCGGTTTCGGGTGCGCCCACGCATGCGCATTCAGGGGCGAGAAGTGAGGAGTTTCTGGCAGAACACGAGATGTTCGGGCCGGTTGTCGTGCGGACCGGTGATTCCACCACGCCGTTCTTCATTCACGGCGGCCCGCTGGAACAGCTGCGCGGTATCGACGTCATCGCGTCGTCGGAGAACATCTACCTGCAGATGTCCCAGTTCTTCAAATCCTCGACCTCGGGCAGTCTGCGCCGTGCCGCCGCCGTGAAAGGGGCCGGCGGGGAGATCCTCGAGGACGTGGCCGGCGACAGCCTCATCGCCTGGCTGCGGACCAACGCCCGCTACGGTCTCCCGGTCCGCGAGGGCACGGTCGCACCGACCCCGTCCGGCGCGCTCGCCGAACGCGGCGTCCACCGCATCTACCACGCGGCCGTCGTCACCCCGGTGGACGGCACCGGCGAGTACATCGTCAACCCGCACGCCATCACCCGCGCCACCCACAACATTTTCGAGGTGGCCCGCAGAGAACGCCGCGAACTGGGCCTGCACCTCAGCTCCATCTGCCTTCCCCTGTTCGGCTCCGGGCGCGGTGACATCACACCCGACCGGAGCTTCGACCTCGTCTGGGGCGCGCTGATGAGCGAACTGTCCGACGACAGCGACAGTTCGTGGAGCATCCACTTCGCCGCCCGCAGAAGACGCAGCTTCGACCGGCTCAGGGAACGGCTGCTCGCGAAGCAGGCGGAGCACGACGCGGAGCACGGCATGGCGTAGGTCCGCGTGCCCGGCCCAGGGGCCCGTTGTACGTTGGGGGCATGGGAAGCGCCGACGGCGACGACGGGGCCGAGCCCTGCGATCCGGAGGCGGACGTCAGGGCTCTGTGTCTCCGGCACGTCCGCGACGAGTTCCTCGCCGAAGAGCTGCAGCTTGTGGCGTTCGAGGGCGAGTGTGCGTTCTGCGCCCACGGCGCGAGCGGCCCGGTGCGGGTCGTCCGGGTGGACGGGCTCACCACCACCCTCCTTTCCGCGCTGTCCGGCCACGGCTCGCCCAAGGCGCCGCCCGACCCGGCGCAGGCGATCACCGAGCACTGCGGGGCGGCGCTCGACGCTGAGGTGCTCAGGGCCGTCCTGGACCATGTGGACCGACGGCAGTGGAGCGGCGAGCCGGTCGAGTTCGTGCCCCGTACCTGCCCGTTGCAGGACAACTGGGAGTGGCTGTGCCGGACGACGGTCGACCGTGATCTGGACCTGTCGGACGGCGACCTCTCACCCCGCTCCGACCGGCACCGGCTGGAAGCCCTCATGGGACGGATCGCCGACATCGTCCGTGCGGAGCGCATCGTCAGGATCGTTGAGCCCGGCAGGAAGATCTGGCGGGGTCGTATGCGCTCGGACGCGACGCTCCCCGGTTACCGCGCCCCGGACATCGGCGCCGTGCCCGCCGAGCGTGCCGCGGAGAACCGGATGAGCCGCGCGGGGGTCCCTCTCTTCTACGGTTCCGCCGACAGCGGCACGGCCGTCGTGGAGATCTCCGCCCGGGACGGCCGGCCGTTCGCCGCCGTCGCGGCCTTCGAGACGATCCGGGAACTGCGCGTGCTCGACCTGGTCGACATCCCCGAACTGCCCAGCCCCTTCGACCGGAAGCAGGCCGCGCGCCGCGATGCGCTGGTCTTCCTCCACGAGTTCGCCCAGGACCTCAGCAAACCGGTCTTCTACGACGGCCGCAGACACCGTGACTACCGGCCCACGCAGTACGTGACCGACTGCTTGAGGGCCTCGGCCGAACTGGACGTCCAGGGCATCCGGTTCCGCTCCGCTCACAACGGCGGTGTCAACTACGCCCTCTTCGTCGATGCCGGCCGGAGCACACTGAGGCTGATCGAGGGGTCCGAGCGGGTCGAGCCCCGCAGTGGGGGCCACCCACGAAGCGCCGAAACACAAGCGGTCTAGACTCTGCCGGACGGTCCACCAGGCCGGTCACGTGTGGGCAAACTCTGCCAGACCCGAAGGGTATTCGGCGTTTTGATACGGATAGATTCAGTCACCAAGCGGTACCCGGACGGCACGGTGGCGGTCGACCGGCTCTCGTTGGAGATACCCGATCGTTCGATCACCGTGCTCGTGGGGCCCTCGGGGTGCGGTAAGACCACGACGTTGCGGATGATCAACCGGATGGTCGAGCCCAGTGAGGGGACCATCCTCATCGACGGGAAGGACAGCCGGCAGCAGCCCGTGAACACGCTGCGGCGGTCCATGGGTTACGTCATCCAGAACGCCGGTCTCTTCCAGCACCGCACGATCGTGGACAACATCGCCACCGTGCCCCGCATGCTCGGCTGGGGGAAGGACAAGGCCCGGGCCAGGGCACGGGAGTTGATGGAGCGGGTCGGGCTCGACGCGTCCCTCGCCAAGCGGTATCCGTACCAGCTCTCCGGGGGGCAGCAGCAGCGCGTCGGGGTCGCCCGGGCGCTCGCCGCCGACCCGCCCGTGCTGCTCATGGACGAGCCGTTCTCCGCCGTCGACCCCGTCGTCCGCAAGGGACTCCAGGACGAACTCCTCCGTATCCAGGACGAGTTGGGCAAGACCATCGTCTTCGTCACCCATGACATCGACGAGGCCGTCAAGATCGGCACGATGGTCGCCGTGATGCGCACCGGCGGCAAGCTCGCCCAGTACGCGCCGCCCGCCGAGCTGCTCTCGCACCCCGCCGACGCGTTCGTCGAGGACTTCCTCGGCGCCGACCGAGGCATCCGGCGGCTCTCCTTCTTCTCCTCCGCGGGACTGGAGTTGCTCACCTCCCCGGTCGTCGCGGTCGACGCCACCGCCGAGCAGATCGCCGCCCGCGGCTCGGGCGACGCGCCCTACCTCCTCGTCACCGACGTGAACGGCAAGCCTCTTGGGTGGGGCGAGCCGGAGCAGCTGACCGCCGGGAGCATCGACGCGGGGCAACTCCTTTCGTTCGGGCGGCCGTTCACCGCCGGTACGGACTCGCTGCGGTCCGCGCTCGACTGTGCGGTGCTCTCGCCGACCGGGTGGGCCGTCGGTGTCGACGCCGAGGGGCGGGTGGCCGGGGTGGTCTCCCAGCAGAGCATCGGCGAGGCGATCCGCGGGGCGCACGCGGAAGGCCGTACGGATGTCGAGGCCGGCCGGTGAACGGCTTCTTCGACATCCCCAGCGACCTCCAGCACAGCTGGCTCGGGCTGATCGGGCTGCATCTGCGCGAGGCGCTGCTGCCCGTTCTCGCCGGGCTGGTGATCGCGCTGCCGCTCGCCCAACTCTGCGTGCGCTTCCGGTGGTTGTACCCGCCCGTGCTGTGGGTGACGACCATCCTGTACGCGATCCCGTCGCTGGCGTTCTTCGTCATCCTCATCGACTACACCGGGCAGACCGAGCTCACGGTGATGATCCCGCTCACCGTGTACACGCTCGTCGTGCTGGTGCCGGCCATCGTCGACGGCGTGCGCTCGGTGCCGCAGGAGACGCTCGCCGCGGCCACCGCGATGGGCTTCGGGCCCGTACGCCGGTACGTCCAGGTGCAGTTGCCGATCGCCGTGCCCGCGATCATCGCGGGGCTGCGGGTCGCCACCGTGTCGAGCATCTCACTTGTCAGCGTCGGGGCGCTCATCGGCAACCAGGGCGCGCTCGGCAACCTCATCAACGACGCCAACATCTACAACCGGCCCGAGCTCGCGGTGAACGCCGTGGTGACGATGGCGGTCCTCGCCGTCCTCGCCGACGGGCTGCTGGTCGTCGTACGACTGCTGCTGACCCCTTGGATGCCGAGCGGTGCGCGAGCACGGCGTGCGGCGCGGCCCGAACCGGAGGGCGCGGCCCTGTGAACGTCCTCAACTTCATCAACGCGTTCTTCAGCGACAGTGCGCACTGGAGCGGGTACGACGGGATTCCGACGCGGCTGGGGGAGCACGTCCAGTACACGCTGGAGGCGCTCGCCATCGCCGCGGCGATCGGGCTGCCGGTGGGGCTGGTCACCGGGCACTACGGGCGGGGCGGCAACGCGCTCGCGCTGATCGCCGTCGCGGGGCGGGCGTTGCCGACGTTCGGTCTGCTGGTGCTGATGACGCTGCTGCTCGGGTTCGGGCTGGTGAACGTCATGATTCCGCTGGTGGTGCTGGCCGTTCCGCCGATCCTGGTGACGACGTACGAGGCGATGCGGTCGGTGGATCCGGCGCCGGTGGACGCGGCCCGGGGGATGGGGATGGGGGAGGTGGAGGTGCTCTTCCGGGTCGAACTCCCCGTCGCCCTTCCGCTGATCCTGGGCGGGCTGCGGTCGGCCGCCATCCAGATCGTCTCCACGGCCACGATCGCCGCGTATGTGGCGCTCGGGGGGCTCGGGCGGTACATCGTGGACGGGCTGTACCAGCGCAACTACGAGAAGGTGGTGGGTGGGGCGACCCTCGTCGCCGCGCTGGCCCTGGTGACGCTCGGGGTGTTCTGGGCGGTGGGACGGACGGCGGTGTCCAAGGGAGTACGGCGGAGCGTGTAGTCACCCCTCGGTGCGGGCCAGCGCCTGCTCCAGGACCACCAGCAGCGCGTCCCGCACCGAACCCCGTTCCCTCGCGTCGAAGACGACGATCGGGGTGCGTTCGTTGACGTCCAGGGCCCAGCGGACCTCCTCCAGGGTGTGCTGGACCTGGCCGTCGAAGGCGTTGACGGCGACCGCGAACGGGATCTGCTTGTGCTCGAAGTAGTCGACCGCCGCGTAGCAGTCGTCGAGGCGGCGGGTGTCGACGATGACCAGGCCGCCGATCGCGCCCTCGACGATGTCGTCCCACATGAAGCCGAAGCGCTCCTGGCCCGGCGTGCCGAACAGGTACAGCTTCAGCGTGGGGTCGATGGTGATGCAGCCGAAGTCCATCGCCACCGTGGTCGTGGTCTTGCGGGGCGTGTGCGTGAGGTCGTCGACGCCCGCCGCGACCTCGGTGATGGCGGCCTCGGTGGTCAGCGGCTCGATCTCGGAGATGGAACCGACGGTCGTGGTCTTGCCCACGCCGAAGCCGCCCGCGATCACCATCTTGACCGGTAGCGGCGGTCGTACGGCGGCGGCCTGCGCCGCCGAGGGCCGGGTGGCCGGTTCAGTCGGAGTCACGGAGTACCCCTCGGGAGTCGGGGATGGCACGCAGGCCGTCGATGAGCCTGCGCAGGACGGACGCGTCGTGGACGACGCCGGTGTCGGGGACATGCACCGTCAGCTGCCCCGCCGTGCGCAGGTCCTCGGCGAGGACGCGGACCACGTTCAGGTGCAGCCGCAGCCGGGCCGCCAGTTCCGCGATGGACTGCGGGATCCGGCAGGCGGCGACGATGTCGTGCTGTTCGAAGGAGAGCCGTTCGAGCCCGGCGAGACCCTCGGCGGTGGCCACCACCTGGGTCTCGACGGGCATCGTCCGGCCGGACGGACTGGGCGCCACCCGGCCGGCGGTGACCAGGAACGGCCGTACGGCGGCGACGCGACCGGCCGGTTCCGGGTCCGGGGGAGTGGAGCCGTCCGCCATGACTGGACTTCCTTCTCGGTCAGCGCTTGGAGGTGGCGCCGACGCTGTTCTTCAGCTCCAGCACCAGCTGGGGGCTGAGCGCGGCACCGGCGCGGTTCGCGAACAGCGTCATCTCGTACGCGATGTTGCCGAGCTTGGCCTCCTTGTCGGTGACCACGCCGAGCACGGCGCCGCTGCCGACGGCGGAGACCAGGACATGGCCGCCCTCCAGGTCGATGATGACCTTGTTGAGGCCGCCCAGACCGTAGTTGCCGGAGGCGCCGGCGGCCAGGCTGGTGATGCCGGAGACGATCGCGGCGAGGCGTTCGGAGTCGGCGTGTTCACGCAGCTCCGACACGGCGATGAGCAGGCCGTCGGAGGACACGGCGATGGCGTCGACGACGCCCGCGGTCTCCGTCGCGAAACGGTTCAGCAGCCAGGTGAAGTCGGCTGCGGCGGCCTGGAGGTCGGCCGGCGTGGTGCCTCCCGTGGGAGTGTCACCTGTCGACGTGCTCACTGCTCCGCTCCTTCCGGGGAGTGGTTCTGGTTGTGCGGGTCCTGCTGGGGGTCGGATGCGGGTCTGTCCGGGGCGGCCTGGAGTCCGGGCCGCGCGTGACTGCCGGTCTCGCTGTCGCGGTGCGCACGTTCTACGGCGGCCTCGAACTCGTCGAGCGCGTCGCGTACGGCGTCGGCGTCCTCGGGGCGCGAGGGGGCGGGACGGGCGGCCGGGTCGGCGCCGAAGGTCGTACGAAGGGTGGCTCCACGGACCCGGCGACGGAGGGGGCGGGGACCGGCGGGGTCGGCGGGGTCGGTCGGGTCCGCGGCCGAAGCGCTGGTCGCGGCGGACACCGTTGTCTCCCCGGTGCGGGCCTTCGGGATGAACGGCGCCCCGTTGGAGGGGAGTTCGGCGTCACGCTGCGGGACACGGCGAGGAAGCGAGGCCGGTCCGTCACCGGGTTCCTCCTGAACGGCCATGCTCGGGCTCGGGCCGCCGATGGGGGCCGAGTGTTCGTCCACCCTGGTCACGCCCGCCTCCGCCGTCTCCGTCGAACCGCCGGCGGCGACCGTCACCGGGCTCATCGTCAGGAGCAGGGACCAGGGGATCGTCACCTCGGCCGTCACGCCGCCGCCCGGGGTGCGGGTGAGGAGGACGGAGATCTCCCAGCGGCGGGCCAGGGTGCCGACCACGAACAGGCCGAGCACCTTCGTCGGGACGACGTCGAGCCGCTCGCGCCGGATCAGGCGGGCGTTCTCCTCCTCCAGGCGCTCCGGGCTCATGCCGAGACCGTGGTCGGAGATGACGACGAGCGCGCCCTCGTGGTTCTCCTTGACCGTCACCTCGACGGGGCTGCCCGCGGGCGAGAACGACACGGCGTTCTCGACGAGTTCGGCCACCATGAGGGTGAGGTCGCCGATGATGTCGGGCTCGACCATGACCTCGGTGCCGACCTGGAGCGCGACCCGCTGGAACCCCTCGATCTGCCCGAGCGCGGCCCGTACGACGTTGGTGAGCGCGAGCGGACCGGAGTCGAGGACGGTCTCGCGGATGCCGGCGAGCAGCATCAGGCTGTCGGCGTTGCGGCGCAGCCGGACCGCGATGTGGTCGATGGAGTAGAGGCGTTCGAGGAGCGCCGGGTCGGTCTCGCCGCGCTCGACCGCGTCGATGAGGGCGAGCTGGCGGGTGGTGAGGTTGCTGACCCGGCGGCCCACGTTGCCGAACATCTCGGCGACGTTGCGCCGGCTGAGCACCTGGCGCTCCAGCAGCGCGACCGCGGTGGTCTGCACCTGGTTGAAGACGTCGGCCAGGTCGCCGATCTCGTCCTTCGCGGTGACCGGCATCGCCTGGAGCCGCGGCGGACCGGCGTCCTCGGTGTCGTCGTCGGCCACCCGGGCGAGTTCACGGCCCGCGACCTCGGCGACCTCCTTGGCGGCCGAGGTGAGCGCCTGCACCGGGCGGACCACCGAGCGGCGGACGGCGACCGAGAAGGCGAGCCACAGCACGAAGCCGACCAGGGCGCTGGTGAGCAGCCAGAGGGCGTTGGACCGGGCACTGCTGGAGGCGTTGTCGGCCCGGTCGGCGATCTGGTCGATCAGCGAGGTGGTGACCTTCAGCCGGGTGCTCGCCTGGGTGCGGTAGTCCGGGTAGGAGGCGAGCGCGGTGTCGAAGGCCTGCCTGATCTCCGCCTGCGACTCGGCCTGCAGCGCGCTCGGGTCGATCTGGAGCTCGGCGTACTGGCGGGCGATCGTGGCCTGGGCGGCGTTGTGCTCGATCCCGCCGAGCGTCTCCGCCTGCGCGGAGGTGGCGAACCGGGCGAAGCGGTCGGCCTGGTGGACGTACTCGTCGTAGGAGCCGATCGCGCCGATCAGCTCGATGAGGGCGTTGGAGTCGCCGGTCGTCGCGGAGAAGACACCGGTCTCGAAGGCGCCGTGGGCGGCGTCGGCGCGCAGCAGCGAGTCGAGCAGGTTGCCGGTGAAGGTGGCCGCGAGGGCGGGGTCGCGGTCGAGGCCGAGACCGTCGATCAGGCCCTGGGCGGCGTCGTTGTAGGCCGGGTCGATGTTGTCGGCGGGCAGATAGCTCTGCTCGATGGTGCGGCGCAGGTCCGCCAGGCCCTCGATCTCCCTGAGGGCCCGCGCCTCCTCGTCCGGCAGCCCGCCGCCGAAGGCCGTGCGCACCTTCGTCACCTGGTCGTCCACGGCGCTCTGCGCCTCGCGGTAGTCGGTCGGCGAAGGGGTGCCGCCGTCCCAGCTGGACTGGTGGCGCACCGAGAGCAGTACGGCCTGCTGGTGCTCGGCCTCCAACTGCCCGACCAGTTTGGCCACCTGGGCGCTGTTGCGCACCAACTGGGCCGCGTCCGCCGCGTCCTGGGAGCGGCCGACCTGGTCGGTGATCAGATAGGCAAGGAGCACGGCGACCACCGCGAGCGGGATGCCCACGAGGATGTTGAGCTTGCGCCGGAAGGGCCAGCGTTCCGCGAAGTCCCGCAGTGCGCGGCTGCCGCGCTTGGCGGTCTCGGCCGTTGCGTCCGCGCCCACCTCGTTCGTGGACACCAGGCCTCCTTCGTGGGTGTTTCACACGAGGTACTCGCGTGACCGAATCCGATCGCTTCCGGTATCGCCACCGGAATGGTGCGGATGGTGCCCAAAGACACCAAAGCGGCCCCCGCACGCCTCTGTGACCTGGCGCCAACTCACGCGAGACTACAGCCTCTTCGGACGGCGCTTCGCGCCACCCTGAGTCAAGAATCCGTTACAACCTGACCGGACCCGGCGTGCCGTTTTCGTTCTTCCTTCACAACGGACCACACAGTGACGGCAATTGTGACCAGGCTGTTCTTGACTGAGTGAGAAGCCGCTGGATTGGATCGACGCAAGAGCTTCTCAGGAACCCCTCAGTCCGGAACGGAAATCGTGACTTCTACCGCCGCACAGCCCAGGTCCCTCAGGAAGAACCCCGGCGTGGCCGCCCTCGCGCTCGCCGCCGCCGCGGCCCTGCTGGCCGGATGCGGGTCCTCGGACGACACCTCCGACCCGCTCTCCGAGGACACGGCGGGCGCCGCCAGCGGCGACACCGTGGTCGTCGGTTCCAACAACTTCGCGGAGAGCATCCTGCTCGCCGACATCTACGGCGAGGCCCTGAAGGCCAAGGGCGTCAAGGTCACCTACAAGCCCAACATCGGCAGCCGCGAGACGACTTACGGCCTGCTGAAGAACGGCTCCATCACCGTCCTGCCCGAGTACAACGGCTCGCTCCTCGCCTACCTGGACAAGGACGCGGCGCAGGAGTCGGCCGCGGCCGTCGACGCCGCCGTCAAGACCAAGCTCGACTCGAAGCTGACGCTGCTGAACTCGGCGCCCGCGGAGGACAAGGACTCGGTCACGATCAACGCGGCGACCGCCGAGAAGTACAAGCTGACCTCCGCGTCCACGCTCGCGGACCTCAAGGACATCGCCTCCGAGCTGGTCATCGGCGGCTCGCCGGAGTTCCAGACCCGGCAGCAGGGTCTGCTGGGCCTGGAGTCCGAGTACGGCCTGAAGTTCAAGTCCTTCAAGGCGCTGGACGCGGGCGGTCCGCTGACCCAGGCGGCGCTGAAGAAGAACACCGTGCAGGCGGCGGACATCTTCACGACGGACCCGACCATCGTGAAGGAGAAGTTCGTCACCCTCCAGGACCCGAAGAACCTCTTCGGGTTCGCCAACGTGACGCCGCTGGTCTACAAGTCCGGGCTGTCGCAGGAGGGGGTGGACGCGCTCAACGCGGTCTCCGCCAAGCTCGACACCAAGGCGCTCCTGGAGATGGACGCCCAGGTGCAGCTCGAGAGCAAGGACCCGCTGGACGTGGCGAAGGCCTGGCTGAAGGCGAACGGGCTGAGCTGACAAGGGGGTTGGGCGTAGGCCCGCCCCTGGCTCCACCGGGCCGGGCCCCTGGCTCCACCGGGCCGGCCCCGGTTCCGCCGAGGCCGGCTCAGAGTTCCGCCCATGCCCGGGCCGCCGCGCCCACCGCCACCGCGTCTCCGCCGAGTTGTGCGGGCAGTACCCGCAACGGGTGCCCGCTGACCGGGGGTTCGGCGGCCAGGGCGCGGTCGATGGGGGCCGCGAGAAGGTCCCAGGAGCCGGTGACACCGCCGCCGACGACGACCGTGGTGATGTCGAGGAGGCCCGCCGTGAGCAGGACCGCGCGGGCCACGGCGGTGCCCGCGGTCTCGAACACCGCGCGGGCCGCGAGGTCGCCGTCCTCGGCCGCCTTCGCCACGTCGCGGGCGCTGAGGGCCCGTTGCCCGGAGCGGTCGCCGTATCGCTCGCGGTACTGCTCACGGTGCTTCTCGCGGTGCCGCTCCCCGTACTTCTCCCCGTACTGCTTTTCGTAGCGTGCCGCGATCGCCCGCCCCGACGCCAGGGTCTCCAGGTGCCCGCGTCCGCCGCAGGTGCAGGGCAGGTCGCCGAAGCCGGGCACGTGTCCGATCTCGCCCGCAGCGCCGTGCGGCCCGTCGTAGAGGGCGCCGTCCAGCCACAGTGCCCCGCCGACCCCGGTGCCCAGGGTCATTCCGAGCACATGTGTCTCGCCCGCCACCGCCCCGGCCGTCGCCTCGCCCCGCAGGAACGCGTTGACGTCGTTGTCCAGGAACGCGGGCACCCCGAGCGCCGACTCGACCGCGGCCGTCACCGCGAACCCGGCCCACTCCCGGAAGGAGTCGCTGGCCACCAGCACCCGCCCGGCCCGCGCGTCCACGACACCGGCGGCACCGATCCCGACGCCGAGCAGGCGCGTGTCCCCGGACGGCCCTGTGCTCCCGGGCCGCCGTGTCTCCTCGCGTGCCAGCAGCAGGCGTACGGCGTCCAGCGCCGCCCCCACCATCGCGGTCCCGCCGGCCGCCGCCGGGGTGGGTACCTCCACCCGGTCCAGGACGGTCAAGTCCGGTGCGCACAGGATGACTTGTGTGGTCGTACCGCCGATGTCGACGCCCGCGACCGTCGGCGTCACGCGGTGGCCTCCGTCCGCACCTGGGCCCGCCGACGCCGTTGGACGACCGGATCCGGCACCGGTACGGCCGCGATGAGCCGCCGGGTGTACTCGGTCTCCGGGCGCAGCAGCGTGGACATGGTCGGCCCCTGCTCCTCCACACGGCCCGCCCGCAAGACGACGACCCGCTGGGCGAACTCCTGGACGACGGCCAGGTCGTGGGAGACGAAGAGACAGGCGAACCCCAACTCCCGCTGCAACTCGGCGATCACCTCAAGGACAGTCCGCTGCACGCTCACGTCCAGCGCGCTCGTCGGCTCGTCCGCGACCAGCAGCCGGGGCCGCAGGGCCAGCGCCCGCGCGAGACTGACCCGCTGCCGCTGACCGCCGGACAGCTCACGCGGCCCGCGCCCGGCCAACTCCTTGGACAGCCGCACCAGTTCGAGCACCTCCGCGACCCGGGCCCGCCGCTCGGCGGCCGACATGTCCCGCCGGTGCACCCGCAGCGGCTCGGCCACGCACTCCGCCACACTCATCCGCGCGTCCAGCGAGGCCACCGGATCCTGGAGCACCACGCCGACCCCGGCGAGCAGCGCCCGCCGTTTCCGGCCCCGGACGCGCCCCAGTTCGGTGCCGAACAGCGACACGGACCCGGCGGCGGGCGCGATGAGCCCGAGCGCGACCCGAGCGGCCGTCGACTTGCCCGACCCGGACTCGCCGACGAGACCGACTGTTTCGCCGGGCCGGACGTCGAGGGACACGTCCCGCAGGGCTTGTAGGCGCCCGAACTGCACGGACACATCCCGGAGTTCGACCACGGGAGCGGCCTCCATGGGCTCGGCGTCCACACCGTCGAACCGCAACTTCGGTACGGCCGACAGCAGTTGCCGCGTGTACTCGTGCGTCGGCCGCAGCAGAACCTCCTCCACCGGCCCCGTCTCCACCACCTCGCCCCGCAGCATCACCGCGACCCGGTCGGCGAAGTCGGCGACCACGCCCATGTTGTGGGTGACCAGCAGCACGCCCGTGTCGGAGTCGGCGGCGAGCCGTCGCAGCAGATCGAGGATCTCGGCCTGCACGGTGACATCGAGCGCCGTGGTCGGCTCGTCCGCGATCAGCAGACCGGGCGAGTTGGCGATCGCCATCGCGATGACGACCCGCTGCCGCTGCCCGCCCGACAACTGGAACGGAAACGCGGACGCCCGCCGCTCCGGCTCCGGAATCCCTACGCGGCGCAGGAGTTCGACCGCCTCCGCCGCGGCCTCCTTGCGGGAGACGTCCCGGTGGTTGCGTACGACTTCGGCGATCTGCGCGCCGACCCGGGTGAGCGGATCGAGGGCGGTGGCGGGTTCCTGGAACACCATCGACGCCGTACGCCCGCGCAACCGGGCGAGTTGTCCCTCCGCGGCCCCGACCACGTCCGTACCGTCCACCGAAATCCGCCCGGCCGCGCGGGCGTTGCCGGGCAGCAGCCCCATCGAGGCCAGTGCCACCGTGGACTTGCCGGACCCGGACTCCCCGACGACCGCGAGCGTCTCACCGGGCCGCACGTGCAGGGACACCCCGCGCACGGCCGGCACGTCACCGGTCTCCGTCGAGAAGGTCACGTCCAGGTCGTCGATCTCCAGGATGTTCGTCATCCCCGTCCCTTCACGTCGAAGGCGTCGCGCAGTCCGTCGCCGATCGCGTTGAACGCGCACACGACGAGGATGATCGCGAGGCCCGGCGGCACGATCAGCCACCAGCGTCCCGAGTAGGCGGCGTTGAGCCCGGCCGACAGCATCCCGCCCCAGTCGGTCTTCGGCGGCTGCACACCCAGCCCGAGGTACGACACGTAGGCGATGAGCAGGATCGCGTCGGCGACCTGGAAGGTGGCCGCGACGACGATCGTGGACACCGAGTTGGGCAGGATGTGCCGCCGGATCGCCCGCCCGTGCGTCCCGCCGGTCGCCCGCAGGGTGAGCACGTAGTCCCGGTTCTTCAGCGTGAGCGTCTCGGCCCGCACCAGCCGCGACGGCACGAGCCACGACACCAGCCCGAGCACGACGATCAGCCCGAGCGTCCCGGGACTGGTGATGGCGGACACGACGAGCAGGATGAACAGCGCGGGAATGGCGATCCCGGCATCGACAACACGCATCATCACGGCGTCGACCCAGCCACCCGCATACCCCGCGACGGCACCCCACAGGGTCCCGATGACGGTGGCCAGCACACCGGCGGCAAGCCCGACGAGCAACGACACCTGCCCGCCGTACATGAGCCGCCCGAGCTGATCGTGTCCCACGGCATCGGTACCGAGCCAATGCGCCCCGCTGGGAGGGAGGTTGACCTGGGTGAGATCGGTATGGGTCTGATCGGTTGAGTAGAGAAGCGGCCCGACGAAGCAGAAGAGAAGGAAGAGGATCACTGTGATGAGCCCGGCAACGGCGAGCTTGTTGCGCGCGAAGCGCGCTCTCAGGGGCGCGGGGAACTGCGCGATCAACCCCCACCGGCCCGCGGTTTGCACACTCACACCCGCCCACCCTTCACCCGAGGATCCACAACCCGCTGAACGACATCCGCAAGCAGCGAGCCCACCACCGTCGCCACAGAGATCACCAGCACACACCCGAGCAGCACCGGATAGTCCGACGACTGAGCCGCGGACCAGAACAACAGCCCCATCCCCGGGTAGTTGAAGAGCTGCTCCACCACCAACGCCCCTCCGAACAGCACCGGCACGTAGTACCCGAGCATCGCCACCACCGGAGTCAACGAGTTCCGGAACACATGCCGAAACAGCACCGCGTACTGCCCCGCACCCCCCGCCCGAGCGGTCCGCACATAGTCCTCGGCGAGATTTTCGAGCGTCGCCGCCCGCATGTACCGGCTGAAGACGGCCACCATCGACGCCGCCCCGGTCACCACCGGCAGGACCAGCGCGGCCGGATCCCCCTGCGGCGCCTGCGAGGGAAACCACCGCAGCGTCTGCGTGAACACCAGGATCAGCACAAGTCCGAGGAAGTACACGGGAGTCGAGTACGCGACGAAGCTCAGCGTGGTGATGGCGTAGTCCGTCGGCCGGTTGCGCCGCACGGCCTGCCACATCCCCAGCGGAACGGCCAGCAACAGCCCCACCACCGCCGACAACACGGTCAACACCAGCGTCTTCGGCAGCCGTTGCTCGATCAGCCGGGAGACCGCATCGTTGAGCGTGTACGACGTCCCGAGGTCCCCTTGCACCAACTCGCGCAGGTAGTAGACGTACTGGACGGGCAGTGACCGGTCGAGCCCCTGTTCGTGGTTGAACGCGGCGATCTGCCCGGCCGTCGCCTGCGGCCCGAGGATCCCGCGCGCGGGACCCCCGGGCAGCGCGTGCAGCAGACAGAAGACCACGACCGTGACGATCAGGATCACCGCGAGGGCCTGGAGCAGCCGCCGGACGAGATACAGGACCGTCTCCACTAGCTGGTCCACTTCCACTGCGCCGGGTGGAAGTTGGCGAGCGAGTCCTGGGAGAAGCCGCCCAGCCCGTTCTTCATGACGGAGATCTGGTAGACGGGCTCCGGCAGCCAGATCACCGGCAGGTCCTTGGCGAGAGCCGCGCTGTAGTCCTGGATCGCCTGCGTGGAACTCGACGTCGTAGCCGCGTCGACGAGCTTGTCGACCGAGGAGTTCGAGTAGTTGCCGAAGTTGGAGCCGCCTCCGGTCTGGAAGAGCGAGTCACCGGTCGGGAAGGCGCTGAAATACCAGCTGCCCATGGTGCCGAAGAAGGACAGCTGCCACTTGCAGATGGACTGCTTGGCCGTGCACTGCGGGGTCTGCGACAGCACGGAGTTGACCGGGGCGGTCTTGATGGAGAACTTGATGGCGGTCTTCGCGAGCGAGGACTGGATCGCGCTCATCATGTTGTCGGTCACCGCCGACCCGGACTGCGAGAGCACCTGCATCTCGAACTTCGTGCCCTTGGCGACACCCGCACCGCACAGCGAGGCGTCCGTGCAGGTCATGACCCCGCCCTGCTCGGTCCAACCGTGCTGCGTCAGCAGGGACTTGGCGGTGTCCGTCGAGAACGGGTACGGGTTGTCCTTCTGCGTGGCCGACAGGAAGTCCGAGGCCTGGCCCTGCGGGACCGGCCCGTAGCCGGGCACCGCCGTGCCGTTGAAGACGACCTTCGCGAGGCTCGCCTGGTCGATCGAGTGCTGGATCGCCTGACGGGCGTACAACTGCTTGAACACGGCACCCATAGCTGGGTTGTTGAAGTTGTACGGCATGTAGGTGATCGCCCAGCCCGACCACGGCTCGACCTTGTAGCCCTGCGCGGTGAAGCTGTCCTTCTGGTCGAGGTCGGTCGCCTCGATGTAGCCGTAGTCGACGCTGCCCGAACGCAGCGCGTTCTTCTCGGCGTCGGAGGTGGTGAAGGGGAGCAGGTTCACCGTCGGGATGTTCGCCTTCTCGCCGCCGTCGTACTTCTTGTTGGCGGTCAGGACGACCTTGCCTGCGGTGGAGAAGGACTTGACGGCGTAGGGTCCGCTGATGGTCTTCCACAGCGGGTTGGAGGCGTACGCCGAGATGTTCTTGGCCGCGTCGTTGAGGTACGTCCACGTCTTCTTGGCGTCACCGCCCTGGTCCCACGCGTGCTGCGGCAGCGGGTTGATGGCGCTGAGCTCGTTGGCCAGCATCCACTGCGGGTTGTACGCCTTGTCGAAGGCGATGGTGAAATGCCGGGCGTCGACGGTCTTGAAGGACGTCCAGTTGTCGGGTGCCTTGCCCGGGTTGTAGCCCGCCCATTCCGACTTGTTCGCCTTGATGAGATCGAACCAGAACTTCACGTCCGCCGACGTGATGGGCTTTCCGTCGCTCCAGTGCCGGTCGCCGAGCGTGATCGTCACGCTCTTGTTGTCGGCCGCGAACTTCGCGTCCGTGGCCACCGAACCCGCCTTGTTCCAGCCGATCTTGCCGGTCGAGCCGTCATAGGCGATCAGCGGCTCCCACAGTGTGTTCGCGATGGAGATGTTGTTGGTGTTCAGGTGGGCCGCGGTGCCGATAGGCAGGATCCAGTTCGGCGTGAAGTTCGCCGGCAGCGCGTAGTTGATCGTGTCGTGGGAGGACGAGGACGTGTCGCTCGACCCGGAACACGCGGTGAGCAGCAGGGCGCCCGCGCTGAGCGCGGCGGCACCGGCGAGGAGTCTCGGGCGGGCTGGGGACATGTTCGCTCCAGGAAACCAGGGTGGCGGAAGCAGGGGGTGGAGCCAGTGAACGCCCCGATGGTTGGAATAAATAGGCGCTCCCCGGTAAAAAGCCCGTTTCTGCTGTTCTGGAAAAAGTCCGAAGGCGCCCGACGGGCTTACGCTCGACGTCCCGGCCGTCAAATTCGGGAGTAACTTCGTCCATGCTTGAAAAAAGTCCCCAGCACCATCGGAGAAACGGCACGGGCTTCTCCTCGCTCGCCGAGGGAATCCTCGAACTCCTCGCCTCCGGGCAGGCGGCGACCCGTACGGAACTCACCGCGCTGCTCGGTGCCGCCCCCTCGACCGTGTCGTTCGCGGTGAGTCAACTGCTCGCCCACGGCCTGGTCGCCGAGGAGGGCACGGTGTCCTCCACCGGCGGTCGGCCGCGCAAGGTGCTGCGGCTCGGCGGCAGCGACGGATACGCCGTCGCCGCCGACATAGGCGGCAAGCACGCCCACGTGGGCGTGATCCACCCCGGCGGCGCCCTCACGGACGTCTCCACCGTGCCGTTCGCGACGGCGGACGGCCCCGAGGCCGCGCTGCCCGGCCTGGTCGAGACGCTCCAGGCACTGGTCGACCAGCACGGACCGGAGCTGCTGCGCGGGGTGGGCCTGTGCCTGCCGGGCCCCGTGGACGTCGAGCCGGGCCTGGTGACCCTCCCCGCCCGGATGCCCGGCTGGAACCGCTTCCCGGTCCGGGACTGGCTGGAGGAGCGCTTCGCGGTCCCGGTGGCCGTCGAGAACGACGCCAACTGCATGGCCGTCGGCGAGCACAGCGTCCGCCCCGCCGAGCACCGCCAGTCCATCATGGTCAAGGCGGGCTCCGGCATCGGCGCGGGCATCATCGCCGACGGCCGCCTGTACCGGGGGGCGACCGGAGGGGCCGGCGAGATCACCCACGCGCGCGTGGAGGCCGCCCAGGACACGCCCTGCTCCTGCGGGAACACGGGGTGCCTGGAGACGGTGGCGTCGGGTGCCGCGCTGGTCCGCATCCTGCGCGAGCGAGGGCATGCGGTTTCCTCCACGGAGGATGTCGTACGACTCGCCGTCGACGCGGACCCGGAAGCGACGCGAGCGGTCCGCCAGGCCGGCCGCTACCTGGGCCAAGTCCTGTCCGCCAACGTCAACTTCTTCAACCCCGACGCGGTGTACCTCGGCGGCATCCTCTCCACGCTGGAGCCGTTCGTGGCGGCGGTCCGCAGCCAACTCTACGAAGGCTGCCACCCGTTGGTGACACAGCACTTGGTGATCGAACGCACGTCACTGGGAGCGGACGCGGGGCTGATGGGGGCTGGTCAGTTCGCGCTGCAGAGAGCTTTGGCGATGGCCATGCAGGCGGTATCGGGAGAGCGCCGGTGACGCCAACTCCCTAGGGGCGCGGGGAACTGCGCGACCAGCCACAACGAACCCGCAGCCGACAAACGACCTTAGGAGCCCCCAAATCCGCCCTGTCATCGCCATCGCAGGCCTCGGCATCGAATCCTCGACCTTCTCCCCGGCCCGTACCGAGGCCCCCGCCTTCCACCCCCTACGAGGAGACGACGTCCTCACCCGCTACCCCTTCCTCGCACCGGGACAGCCCTTGCGGGAGTCGGCCCACTGGCGAGGCGCCCTCGTAGGCAAAGCCCTCCCCGGCGGCACGGTAACGGCCACCGCCTACGCCGACCTCACCGAGGAACTCCTCGACAGACTGCGGCAGTTGGGGCCGATAGACGGCCTCTGGTACGACATCCACGGCGCGATGACGGTCGAGAACCTGGACGACGCAGAGGCCGAACTCCTCGCCCGCATCCGCCAGATCATCGGCCCGAAACCCATCGTGTCGACGTCGATGGACCTCCACGGCAACGTCTCCCGAGAACTCACCCACCGCACCGACCTGATCACCTGCTACCGCATGGCCCCGCACGAGGACGCCATGGAGACGAAGGAACGCGCCGCCCGCAACCTCGTGGAGCACCTGGCAAGCGGCGCCCCACGCCCCCTCAAGGCATGGATCCCCGTCCCCGTACTGCTCGCCGGAGAGCAGACCAGCACCCGTATCGAACCGGCGAAGAGCGTGTACGCGGCCGTGGACGAGGTCGAGGCGACCGACGGCGTCACGGACGCGGCGATCTGGGTCGGCTACGCTTGGGCGGACGAACCCCGCAACAGGGCCGCCGTCGTGGTCACCGGTCATGACGCGGCCGCCGTCACGACCGGCGCCGAACGCCTCGCGCACGGCTTCTGGAAGGCCCGCCACGACTTCGCCTTCGTCGCCCCGACCGGCACCCTGGAGGAGTGCCTGGACGAGGCACTGGCCTCACCGCGACGCCCGTACTTCATCAGCGACACCGGCGACAACCCGACCGCGGGCGGCGCCGGAGACGTCACGTGGGGCCTCGAACAGGTCCTGGCCAGACCGGAGTTCAAGGATCCGACCGGACCGACGGTCATCTACGCCTCGCTCCCGGGTCCCGCGGCCGTCGCCACCGCGGTCGAGGCCGGTGTCGGAGCGAGCGTCACCGTCACCGCGGGCGCCGAGGTCGACGACCGGCACGCGGGCCCGCTCACGCTCACCGGAGTCGTCCACGCGATCCGGCACGGCGATCAGCACGCGGAGGTGGAGGTCGTGCTCAGGGTCGGCAGCGTGCACGTGATCCTGACGCGGCTGCGCAAGCCGTACCACCACGAACACGACTTCACCGACCTGGACCTGGACCCGCGCGCGGCGGACGTCGTCCTCGTCAAGATCGGTTATCTGGAACCGGAGTTGTTCGCGATGGCGGCCGACTGGAAGATGGCCCTCACCCCGGGCGGAGTCGACCAGGACCTGGTCCGCCTCGGCCACCACCGGGTCCGCAGACCGCTGTTCCCCTTCGACCGGGACCTGGCCGAACCGGATCTGACGGCCCGTCTCATCCCGCCGTCCGACGAGGAGTTGACCGGCCGCGACGAGTGAACCTAGTCCACGGCCGAGGCGATCAGCAGGTCCAGGAGCGCGATCAGCACGTCCCGGGACGACTCGCGGCGACGCGCGTCGCAGAGCACCACCGGGACGTTCTCCGGCAGCGCGAGGGACTCGCGGATGTCCTCGGCGGGGTAGGGGTGCTCGCCGCCGAAGCCGTTCACGGCGACGACGAAGGGGATCTTCCGGCGCTCGAAGAAGTCCACCGCGGCGAAGCTCGCCTCCGGACGGCGCACGTCGATCAGGACGACCGCGCCCAGGGCGCCGACGGCCAGGTCGTTCCACATGAACCAGAACCGCTGCTGGCCCGGAGTGCCGAACAGGTACAGCACCAGCTGGTCGTTGATGGTGATGCGGCCGAAGTCCATGGCCACGGTGGTGGCCCGCTTCTGTTCGATCCCCGCGAGGTCGTCGACGCCGAGGCCCGCGATGGTCAGCGGTTCCTCCGTGCGCAGCGGGGCGATCTCGCTGACCGAGCCGACCATCGTGGTCTTGCCGACGCCGAAGCCGCCGGCGATCAGGATCTTGACGGTGTCCGGCGGGGCGGGCGTCGCCTCGCGCGCGGCGGACGTTTCAGAGCCGGCCAAGGCCTTCCCTCACTTTCTGCAGCAGGTCGAGATCGGGGGTGCGACCCGAGACCGGGCGCGGCGGATGGGCGCTGATCAGGCCCGCCTCCAGCAGATCGCACAGCATGATCACGATCACGCTGACCGGGAGGTCGAGCAGCGCGGCCAGCTCCGCGACCGCGACCGGGCGGGCGCATCTGCGCAGGATGCGGGCCTGTTCGGGCTGCGGTCTGCGGGCCCGCTCCGGCGGTGGGTCGACCGCGGTGACCGTGGTGATGAGGGTGAAGTCGGCGCGGCTGGGCCGGGTCCGTCCGCCGGTGAGGGCGAAGGGCCGTACCAGCCGGCCCGCCGCGTCGCTGTCGGTCACTTCATCCGCCGGTGGGGCCGATGCCGGCCCGTGGAGCCGCGCTGAGGTGCTCGCCGATCTTCTTCACCAGCATGTTCATCTGGTACGCCACCACGCCGACGTCGGCGTTCGGTCCCGTCAGGACCACGAGGTGGGCGCCGGGGCCGGCCGAGGTGAGGATCAGGAAGCTGTTCGCCATCTCGATCAGGGCCTGGCGCACCGGGCCGCCCCGGAAGTCCATGCTGACCCCCTTGCTCAGGCTCATCAGGCCGGACGCGGTGGCCGCCAGCCGCTCGGCGTCGTCGCGCAGAAAACCGGTCGACTTGCTCACCACCAGGCCGTCCTCGGAGAGCACGACGGCCTGGGTCACGTCGGCTACCCGGTCCACGAGACCGGTCAGCAGCTGATCCAGCTGGGTGTGCGTGGCGGGGGTGGGGCGTGTCATGGCGTTGTCCTTCATGAGCGATCGGTCTGGGGAGTCGCGGTGGCGGCCGGATCCTGGGGGACGTCGAGCGGGTCGTCCTGGGGGGCGGGTGCGCCGTTCCCTGCGGCGGGGTCCTCCTGGGTGCCGAGCGGATGGTCCTGGGCGCGGGCCGGTTCCTCGTCCCGCGCACCGAGATGTCCGTCCTCGTCCTCGTCGCGGGCGCGGAGGGTGCCGCGCTGGAACCCGGCGAGGGAGGCGGCCGCGTGATCCGCGGTGAAGTCGTCGGCGACCTCGTCCACCACGGGCGCGTCGTCCCGCAGTTCGACGGCGAGACTGGTCTGCGGCACCCGCTTGGGAAGCGGCGCGAGACCGCCGGGGCGGGGGGCGGCGCCGGGGGCCCGGTGCGGGAGCCGCGGGGCGTCCCGACCGGCCGACACGGGAGCCTGGCGGTGCCCGGAGCCGGGCTCGCCGGGAGGTGGCGGGGGTACGGCGTCTGCGGCGCGGGTGCTCTCCGGGGGTACGGCGTCTGCGGTGCCGGTACCCTCCGCGGGCGTGGACTGCGTGGCCCCACCCCTGCCCGCGGCGTTCCAGGAGCGGACGGCGCGCTTCAGGGCCGTAGCGTCGTCGTCCGCGTCGCCGGAGCCGTCGGCCGCGCTCGCGGAACCGGCCGAGTCCACGGGGCGGTCCGCCCGCACGGAGCCTCCCGTCCCCGACGAGTCCTCACCCGCCGAGTCACCGGGCCCTGCCGCGTCGCCCGAGCCCGCGTCCGAGCCCGCGTCCGAGCCCGATCCTGAGCCCGCATCGGTGCCCGTGCCCGTGCCTGATCCCGAGTCCGAATCCGTGCCGGCACCCGGACCCGCTCCGAGCGCCTGGCGTGCCGTGCGCGCGGGGATCGCCTCCCGTGTCGGACCCGCGGAGACCGCTCCCCGTGCCGCGCCCGCGGGAACCGCGCCGCGCGCCGTACCCCTCCTCGCCTCGGCCCCGGCCCCGGCATCCGCGTCCCCCGCCCAGTGCCCCGCGTCCGGCCGCCGACCGGTCCCCGCCTCCTCGCGTACGACGATGTCGTGCGGGATCAGGACGATCGCCGTCGTTCCGCCGTACGGCGAGGAGCGGAGGGTCACGGTGATGCCGTGGCGGGTGGCGAGGCGGGCGATGACGAACATGCCGAGGCGGAGGTCGTCCGCGAGGGCGACCACGTCGAACTTCGGCGGTACGGCCAACTGCGCGTTGAAGGAGGCGTAGTCCTCCTCGGACAGGCCAAGACCCCGGTCCTCGACCTCGACGGCGAGCCCCTTGGCGACCAGCCCCGCCCGCACCCCGACCGGGCTCGGCGCGGGGGAGTACAGCGTGGCGTTCTCGATCAGCTCGGCCAGCAGATGGATCACGTCGGCGACCGCGGGCGGCGCCAGCGACACCTCCTCGTCGGTGTGCACCTCCACCCGCTGGTACTCGGCGACCTCCCCGACCGCGCTGCGCAGGATGTCGACCAGCGCCACCGGCTCGGTCCAGCTACGACGGGGCTGCCCGCCGCTGATGATGACCAGGTTCTCCTCGTAGCGGCGCAACTGGCTGGCCGTGGAGTCCAGTTCGTACAGTCCCGCCAGCACGTCCGGGTCCTGGTGCTGCCGCTCCAGCGTGTCGAGCCGGCTCAGCTGGAGGTTGACCAGGTTCTGGCTCTGCCGGGCGATGCCGAGGATCACCTTCTGGAACCCCCGCCGGGTGTCGGCGAGTTCGACCGCGGTCTCCACCGCCGTACGCTGCGCGGTGTTGAACGCCTTGGCCACCTGCCCGAGTTCGTCCGAGCCGTAGTCCAGCTCGGGCGCGGCCCGGTCGATGTCGACCGGCTCACCGCGCTCCAGGCTGGCCACCACGTCCGGCAGCCGCTCCTGCGCGAGCCCCAGCGTGGCCTCGCGCAGCCCGCGCAGCCGCCGGGACAGCGACCGGGTGATCCGCCAGGACATCCACACGCACAGCAGCAGGGCGACCAGGCCCGCGGCGCTGAGGGAGGCGGCCGTCAGCAGCAGCCCGCGGGCCTTGTCGGCGCTGCGGGTGAGCAGTTCGGAGGTCTGCTGCCGGATCAGGGCGGCGTAGCGGACGGACACCTTGTCCATCGCGGCCATCCACTTCTGCCGTTCGTTCGGCAGCGCGACCCGGCCGTCGGCGTCGGGCCGGGCGGCGAGCACCTGGTCCTCGACGGCCAGCAGGTTCTTCCAGTCCGCGCTCGCCAGGATCCGCTCGGTCTCCGCCTTGGCGTCGCCGGTCAGCGCGGGCAGGATCTGGTCCTCGACCAGCCAGCGCCGGGTGTTGACCAGCTGGACGAACTGTTCCCACGACTTCTCGTCGAAGTGCCCGGACGGCCAGGCCAGGGTGAGCTGGGCGTCCTCCTGGGAGGTCAGCTCCGCCGCGTGCTCCAGGGCGACCAGCGGGCCCGCCTGCGAGGTGAGGTCGCCGTCGTCGACCTGGGAGAGCTCCTGGAAGGCGTGGATCTGGTCGTCGATGATCGACGTGTACTGGTCCAGGGCCTGCGCGGCGGTGATGTCGCTGGGGTCGTCCACCTGGTCGCGGTAGTACTCCAGGCTGCCCACCGAGCCGAGCACCGAGTACAGCTGGTCGGCGATGCGCGAGGGCGCCCGCTGGATCTCGTCGGACCGGCCGACGAGCTGGGCGACCGCCTTGTCGGTGTCCGCGCGCTTCTCGGCGAGCCCGGCCTTCGCGCCGGGCACCTTGGCCAGCCAGGCGGCCGAGAGGGCGCGTTCGCCCTGGAGCGCGAGCGTGGTCTCGGTGCCCATCGCGCCGGTCTGCTTGCTCAGTTGGGTCTGCGAGCGCAGCCGGAGGCCCTCCGAGAACATCTGCGTCGTCGTCACGCCCCACAGGGCGGCGAGGGTGACGCTCGGCACCAGGGCCAGCAGGATGAGGGAGAGACGTATGGAGCCGAGGCGGCGCCGGGCACCTTTCCGGTCGGGCATGGTCGTCCTTGGGCGGTCAGGGAGTTCGGGGCGGAGGGGACAGCGGGAGGGGCAGCGGAGCGGGGGAAGGTTCCCCCGAGACGGTCAACGGGTGCCCGCCGCCGCGAACTTCGCGACCGCGGCGACGTTGGTGCGGGTGACGAACGCGGGTCCGGTGAGCACGGGTGCCGCGCCGCCGCCGGTGATGTTGCCGTTGGTCCGGTAGAGCCAGAGCGCGTCCACGGCGAGGTAGCCCTGGAGGTAGGGCTGTTGGTCGACGGCGAACTGCACCTGCCCCTTCCGTACCGCGGCGACGATGTCGTTGTTCAGGTCGAAGGTGGCGATCTTCGCCGTGCTCCCGGCCTCCTTCACCGACTTGACGGCGTCCAGCGCGAACTGCGCGCCGTTGGTGACCACTTCGTCGATGCTGGTGTCCTGGCGCAGCCTCGCCGTGAGGGCGGCGTTCACGGCGTCGGGGTCGGTGCCCTCCACGTAGAGGTTCTCGGTGTCGCCGTCGAAGGTCTTCTTCACGCCGGCGCAGCGGGCCTCCAGGGCGACGTTGCCCCGCTCGTGGATGACGCACAGCGTGTGCCGGGCCCGGTACTCGTCGAGCTTGTTCCCGACGGCCGTACCGGCGACGCTCTCGTCCTGGCCGAAGTACTCCAGCAGGCCCTGTGCCTTCCATTCGTCGATCCCGGAGTTGAGGCCGACGACGGGGATGCCGGCGGCTCTCGCCGCGCGCACCGGTGCCCGCATCGCGGCCGGCTTGGCCAGGGTCACCGCGATGCCGTCGACCCGCTCGGCGACCGCGTCCCGCACCAGCTGCGCCTGCCCGGCGGAGTCGGCGTCATTGACGTAGGTCAGCTCGATGCCGTCCTTGGCGGCCGCCGCCTCGGCGCCCTTGCGCACCCGCTCCCAGAAGGCGTCGTCCTTGCCCGCGTGGGTGATCAGGACGACCTTCCGCCCGGAGCCGGCGGCCTTGGCCCCGCCCGCCGACGCGCCGAGGGCGTGGTCGCCGGAGCCGGAGCAGCCGGCGAGCAGCAGGAGGGCGACGGAGGTCAGGGCGGCCACGCGCACGGACGGGAAGGACGAAGCCCGAGGTGGGGGAGGAGTGTTCATGGAGTGCGGCACCTCGCTGTGCGGCCTGGCAGGCGGAACGCGAAAGGGGGCCGAAACGCGGAAGCATGTCGACCGGTTGAACTTTCACTGGCTCGGAGCCAACCGCGTGTGACCGCCGGTAGTCAAGTGATCAGCCGCTGGTAGCCGGTTCTCGGTGCCGCATCGTGATGATCTTTACGGCCCACCACCCCGTACATGGCGATGTCCTCGTCCCTCGTCACTTCTGTGCCGGTGCCGTCCGGGCGCCACTTGTGGACCTGGACGACCCCCGGCTCGACGAGCGTGAGCCCCGTGAAGAACTCCGCGGCCTCGGCCGACGTGCGCAGACGCATCGGCATGCCGCGGGCGGCGTACTCGCGGGCGACACGGCCGACTTCTGCCGGGGCGAAGTCGGCGGTGCCGACGGACATCGCGAGGTAGCTGCCGGAGGGGAGGGGGTCGAGGAGCCGGCGCACGATGCCGACGGCGTCGTCCTCGTCGGTCATGAAGTGCACGATCGCGATCACCAACAGGGCGACGGGACGGTCGAGATCGAGTGTCGCGCGCAGTTCGGGCGCGTTCAGGATGGCCGCCGGGTCCCGCATGTCCGCCTCGACGTACGCGGTCGTGCCGGCCGGCGCGCTGCCCAACAGGTCGCGGGAGAGCCGGAGTACGAGCGGGTCGTTGTCGACGTACACGACCCGTGCGTCCTCGGCCGCCGCCCCGGCGATCTCGTGGATGTTGGGCGAGGTCGGGATCCCGCTGCCGACGTCGAGGAATTGCCGTACCCCCGCCTCCTCGGCGAGATACCGCACCGCCCGGTTCATGAAGTCCCGGTTGGCCCGCATGTGCACGGGCAGCGCGGGCCACTCCCGGACCATGGCGTCCCCCGCCTCACGGTCCGCCGGGTAATGGTCCCGGCCCCCGATGATGTAGTCGTAGATCCGCGCCGAATGCGCGCTCCCGGTATCGACATCACGCTCCATGTCCCTCCTTTCCCACGCACAACTCCGCTTCAACCCAAGGAAGTTGCCCCATGCCCACGCCGGTTTCGACCTCACTCCGGCTCAGCCTCTTCCCGATGCCCAACCTGGAGGACGTCGAGGGGACCGTTCTGGAGCAGGACGTCGTGTGGGTCATGGGCGGGTCGGTGGCCAACCTGCTCGCCGTGTGGCGGGTGCACGGGGTGGACCGGATCATGCGGCGGGCCTGGGAGGCCGGGGTCGTGCTCAGTGGGGTCAGTGCGGGGTCGTTGTGTTGGTTCGAGGGTGGTACCACCGACTCCTAAGGGCCCGAACTGCGGCCGCTCGCCAACGCGTTGGGGTTCCTGCCGTACGGCAACGGTGCCCGTCACCCACTGCACGGACGACGGCGTCGGCCTGGTCTACCGTGGCACCGAACTCGTCGAGGCCGTGGGCGAGTTGCCCGGAAAGGGCGCCTACGTCGTCACCCGCGACGGCGACAGCGCCGTCGAGGAACGCGTCGAACCGCGCAGACTGCCCGGCGAGTGAGCCGGCGCCTGCGCGGTCCGAGGGCCGGGACGGCCGTACGCGTTCGTGTTACTGAGCGGCCTGGGGTGAACCGACCGCCATCCCGGTCCGGGCCGTGCCCGGCTCGTCACCGGGCTGCCCCGGATCGGTCGCCGACTCGTCCCGCGCCGTCCGCTGTGCCGCCCTGCGCCGGTCCCGACGGCTCGTCCGCGGGTCCTGTTCGGGCAGCCAGCCGAAGGTGAGGATGCTGCCCACGACGCCGAGCAGGAGGCCGACCATGAAGCCCCCCAGGTTCGAGGTGAGCCAGGTGCCCATGGAGCACAGGACGCCGACGATCGAGTAGAACAGGCGTTGTGCCGGGCTGAAGAGGATGAGCAGACCCGCCAGGATCATCAGGGTCGGCAGGAGATAGCCCGCCACGCCCTGCATCCCGACGTGCATGACGACCTTGATCGAGGCCTTCATGGTCAGCAGGATCCACGCCCCGCCCAGGGTGAGCCACAGCCCGCCCCAGAAAGGACGTTCATACACCCAGCGGGTGAACCTGTCCTCGGTGAGCAGAAGTTGATCGCCGCCCACACGCTGCTGCTGTCCGCCGTGCGGTTCCTGTCCCGCCACGGGCTCCTGGCTCTCCATCAGCACCCCGAGCTGCTGAAGCTCATCTTGAGGCCGGGCAGCTTGAACACGCCCGCCGTGGTGGCGTAGTTGGTCTGTCGCAGGTTGGCGATGTAGACGGTGTCGGCCTGCTGGCTGAAGACACCGAGGGGACCCTTCACACCCGCCTTGGTGAGGGTGCTGGCGTCGTTGCCGATCTCGATGTTGTCGAAGGAGGCGTCACCGGACAGCTCGGTCGAGTCGGTGGTCAGGTCGGTCGCCTCGACCTTCTTGTCCCCCTGGCCCGCCTTGATGAGCAGGTTGGTGCCGCCCAGGTCGACGCTCTGGCACAGCTTGGTGAGGGTCGCGCTCTTGATGGCGGAGGTCATCACCAGCACCTGCCCGCCGGTGTCGCCGGCGTTCGGGCTGTTGTCCGCCATGTTGTCGAGGCCGCCGAACTGCTCGAACCCGGTGCCCTTGAGCTCCGTCGCGGTGACCGTGAAGGGCATGCCCGAGATCGCGAACTGCACTCCCAGAGCGCCTTCCGCGGTCAGGATCGCGAGCCCCGCGGTGATCGCGACGGCCGGAACGGCCATGATCGCGGCGCGGCGTCCGCGGACCCGGCCGCGTCTTGCCGGTCTGGGACCGCTTTCCGGGCTTTCTGGTGTGTGGTCGGCGGACGAACTGACGTCCGAGGACGAGGCCATGTCTGCTCCCATGCGCTTGATGTGGTGCGGGTCGGGCTTCAGTGGCACGTTGTCCTGGCGCGGACAGCGGCTGCGGCGCACGCCTCCTGGCAACTCCCGGCGGGTGCAAGGGCTTTCACATACTCCGCAGTAGCCAGCCAGGAAGTTACCGGCGGTTACGACCATGGGTCAAGCAAGTTGTGAGTAAAGGGTGTCGATTGTGCGACAGGTGTGATCAACTACGGCCGCGCGTGCTGTGAAAATGCCAGTTGACGCGCCAACTCCCCAATGATCTCTTGACGTTGACGGACACTCAGGTCTACAACTCTCCCTGGCTTCCCCCGGATCCGTGGCGCCGGATCCAGCCGCCGGGTGGTGCCTTCCGCGTTCCCGGACCATCTGTCCACTGCGGACGATTCACCGCCCTGTCACCACCCTCCACGGGCCCGTACGGCCACTTCCCCCCAGCGGCCGCGGCGGGACCGTCCCTCCGCCCGGCCCGGCCGGGGCCCTCCCCCCATTGGGTCTCCGGCCGGTCACCGGCCGGCTGTCGTTGCCGGTCCGTCACGTACGGAGAAGGCGTCACGGGTCGGCAACGGCGGGCGCCGACGCGCGTCCCGAGGACGTCGGCGTCCCCTTCACCCTCACCCCCACCTCAGAGAAGAGGCACACCCGCATGCGTATGCGCTCCCTGCTCACCGTCACCGCCGCCGGCGCCGCGTTCGCCCTCCCCGTGGCCGTCGCCGCCTCGGCCCCCGCCGCTGCCGCCGACATCGCGGTCCTGACCACCGGCTCGGTCGGCGGCACCAACGTGGCCGACGGCGCGACCATCACCGCGCCCCTGGCCAGCGGCACCACCGCCACCCTCTACTCCACCGCGACCGGCACCACCGGCATCACCTGCACCACCTCGCAGTTCACCGCCACGGTCGACACCGGCGGCAACCCGACCGCTCCCGGTACGGCCACCGAGTCGCTCACCGGTCACACCTTCAGCGACTGCACCTCGAACAACGTGGGGGTGCTCGGCGTCACCAGCATCACGGTCAACAACCTGGCGTACACCACCAGCGTGGCCTCCGACGGCACCGTCACCGTGACCCCGGGGACCGCCGGCGCCATCCAGACCACCGTCGTCCTCAGGACCCTGCTCGGCAGCGTCACCTGTGTCTACCAGGCGACGAACGGCAGCCTCGCCGGCACGGCCTCCAACACCGACAACAGCATCGCCTTCACCAACCAGCAGTTCACCCGCAGCTCCGGCTCCTCGCTCTGCCCGAGCAGCGGCTTCTGGACCGCGAAGTACGCCCCGGTGACCACCGGCGGCGAGTCCGTCTACGTGAACTGACCCGCTACCAGCGGTAGTTCAACGCCGGCGCAGACGTAGCGCCAGGGCGGCGCCCCCGGTGAGCACCAGCACCGCGGCGGCGCCGCCCGCCAGCATGGGCGCGGACGGCCCGGAGCCGGGCTCGGTGTCCGCGGCCACGTTGGAGGCGTCGGGAGCGGTGGCCGCCGACGAACGGGCCACCCCCGACGGGACGACAGACGCGGCCGCCGGTGAACTCCTCTTCGCGTCAGGCGACTTGGCCGGATCGGCACCCTCGGCCGACTTCGACGCGGAAGGCGGCGAAGGTGTCGACGGCGTCGTGCTCTTCTTCCCACCGCTCCCCGCGGCCGCCGCCGGGAACACCACGTCCGAGCACGAGTAGTACGTGTCCGCCGTACTGCTGTTCTGCCAGATCGTGTACAGCACCTGCCGCCCCGTCCGGTCCTTCGGCAGCGTCATCCTGATCCGGTACGCGCCGTCCGTCAGCGCCGGGTCCTTCACCTGCGCGAACGGCTGCTCGGGCAGGTCGGACCAGGTGAGCGGCTTCGTCGGGTCGTAGCCGGGCTCGGTGAGGTACATCCGGAACGTGCCGGTGTGCGGGATCGTCGAGACGTACTTCATGGTCAGGGAGGCCCCGGGGGTGAGCCGGGTCGCCGGCCAGTCGGCGCGCGCCAGGTCCAGCCCCTTGTACGCGGCGAGTCCGCCGCTGCACAGCTCGCCGTCCGGGATCGTCTGCCGGTCCCGGCCGTTCACGTTCGCGACGCGCAGGTTGTCCCAGGCCGCGAACGACGTCCCGCCCGCGGCGATCGCCGCCCGGCAGGCCGCCGTACCCGAGGAGGCGCCGTCGGGGGAGCAGGCGAAGACCCGGCTGACCGGATCCGTCGGCGCGCCGTGCGCCAGTGCGGGGGTCGCCGCGAACACCGTCAGCAGGAACGGTGCCGTGAGCGCGGCCGCGACACGGGTGCGGCGGGCGGTCTGCCAGGACATCCGGGACATCCGGAACGCCTCCTCGGACGGCGTGGGAACGATGTGCTCCCGAGCAGTACGGGGCGCGGGCCCCTGGCGTTCACCCGTGCGCAAAGGCGCGGGAAACGGGCGTACCGCAGGGGCCGTCGGGCAACGAGGGTGGGTTTCCGGCCGGATCTAGGGTTTCCCCTGTATTCCCATGACCTTCCCTTTGCCTATCGTTCGAGCACAGACGACCCACAGGTAACCCCGAACGGGTCGGACCCCACGCTTTCGGCCGGCCGCCGCGCGTCCTTTCCCGGCTCCACACCCCCCGCCGCTTCATCGACGAAGCGATTCGACCGCCGCTCCGCGCTGCCCGGAGCACGGCCACGAAAGGCAAGCCCTTGCGTACCTCCCCCTCCCTGCGGCGGAAGCTGATATCCGTCGCCGCCGTCTCCGCGGCCCTGCTCTCCGTCGGTACGGCCTCCGTCGCCGTCGCCCAGGACGCCCCCGCGCAGGAGGCCGCCGTCCCGGCCGCGCTCACCGAGGCCGCCCCCGGCGCCCCGGCCGAGCGCCTCATCGTCGGCTACAAGTCGGGCGCCGCCGAAGCCACTTCGAACGCGGCCGCCGAGGCTGACGCCGCCGCCAAGGACGCCGACTTCCAGCGCCGGCTCGGCACCGGCGCCGCCCTCGTCGACCTGGGCACGAACCCCAGCACGGCCGAAGTCGCCGACGCCGTCGCCGAGTTCAAGGCCGACCCGCAGGTCGCCTACGTCGTACCGGACCGGCTGAACAAGCCGCAGGCCGACCCGAACGACACCGAGTACGCCAAGCAGTGGGACCTGTTCGAGTCGACGGCCGGCATGAACGTGCCCGGCGCCTGGACGACCTCGACCGGCACCGGTGTGACCGTCGCCGTCATCGACACCGGCTACGTCGCCCACACCGACCTCGCCGCGAACATCGTCGCCGGCTACGACTTCATCTCCGACACCGCGGTCTCCGTCGACGGCAACGGCCGCGACAGCAACCCGGCCGACCCCGGCGACTACTACGCGGCCAACGAGTGCGGTTCGGGCATCCCGGCCTCCAGCTCCTCCTGGCACGGCACCCACGTGGCCGGCACCATCGCCGCCGTCACCAACAACAGCAAGGGTGTCGCCGGCATCGCCTACGGCGCCAAGATCTCCCCGCTGCGTGTGCTCGGCAAGTGCGGCGGCTACGACTCCGACATCATCGACGCCATCACCTGGGCGTCCGGCGGCACCGTCTCCGGCGTGCCCGCCAACACCAATGTCGCCAAGGTCATCAACATGAGCCTCGGCGGCGACGGCGCCTGCACCTCGGCGACCCAGACGGCGATCAACAACGCCGTGAGCCGTGGCACCGTCATCGCCGTCGCCGCGGGCAACGACAACGACAACGTCGCGAACCACTCGCCGGGCAACTGCAACAACGTCATCTCCGTCGCCGCGACCAACCGCACCGGCGCCAAGGCCTCCTACTCCAACTACGGCTCCCTGGTGGACATTTCCGCGCCCGGCGGCCAGACCAGCACCGGTACCGCCAACGGCATCCTGTCCACGCTCAACTCCGGTGCCACCACGGCCTCTTCGGAGTCGTACGCCTACTACCAGGGCACCAGCATGGCGACCCCGCACATCGCGGGCCTGGCCGCGCTGCTGAAGTCCGCCAACTCCTCGCTGACCCCGGCGCAGATCGAGACCGCCATCAAGAACAACGCCCGTGCCCTGCCGGGTGCCTGCTCGGGCGGCTGCGGCGCGGGTCTCGCCGACGCGGCGAAGACGGTCGCGGCGGTGAGCGGCGGTACGACGACGGGGACCACCTTCTCCAGCACCACCGCGGTCGCCATCCCGGACAACGGCTCCGCGATCGAGTCCTCCATCGCCGTCAGCGGCCGTACCGGCAACGCCCCCTCGACCCTCCAGGTCGGCGTCGACATCACCCACACCTACCGCGGTGACCTGGTGATCGGCCTCGTCGCCCCGGACGGCACGGTGTACAGCCTGAAGGCGGCCAGCTCCTCGGACTCCGCGGACAACGTCAGCACCACCTACACGGTGAACGCCTCCTCGGAGGTCGCCAACGGGACCTGGAAGCTGCGCGTCCAGGACACGGCGGCCCAGGACACGGGCACGCTCAACAGCTGGAAGCTGACCTTCTGAGCAACCCCGTAGAGGGTGCGGGCCGGCCGGTGCGGATGGGACACCGGCCGGCCCGCCTCGTTTCTCGGGCCGCCCGCCTCAGACCTCCGCGCCGACCAGCCGCGCGCTCTCTGCGGAGGCCAGCACGCGCCGACCGCGGTCGGGCCGGCTGTCGAGGGCGGGCAGCAGCCCCGGTACGGCGACGCCCGGCAGGATGTGCCGCCACATCACGGCGATCCGGTGCCCCAGATCGTCCCGGCCGCTGAGGGCGCGGGACATCAGCTGGACGCCGGCGAAGGCGCCGACCAGCAGCTCCGCGGTGTCCCGCGGCTCCACCGTGGGCAGCAACTCGCCCTGGTCCCGGGCCGTGTGCAGCATGTCCTCCAGATGATCCCCCCACTGCCGGAACGGCCCGGTGTGGTCGACTCCGGGCGCCGAGCACTGGTCCACCGTCAGCCGCACACTCCCCTTGAGCAGGGGGTTGCCCAGCAGCCGCTGCCCGAACACGAACGTGATGTCGATGATCTCCTGCAGCTTGCAGGGGTGCGGCGGCACGGCTCCGAGGGACAACTGCTCGTCCAGGACCGCCTGGGCGAGCGATTCCTTGGAGGGGAAGTGGAAATACAGGGCACCTTTCGTCACATCCGCGCGCTCCAGCACCATCGCGATGGTGCTCGCGGCGTACCCGTACTCGTCGAAGACGGCGCCCGCGGCCTCGATGATGGTCCTGCGTGTCCTGATGGCGCGCTCCTGTCTCGCCATAAGAACCCCTCCCATGCGTCGAGTTGGGTCTTGCTCGGTCTCATTGAAAACAGACCGGAATCCCTCGTACTCTATCGCTCACCGGCACGGGCACCTCGCCGTCCGTCATCGCACCGCGGGGAACGAGGGAGGGAACATGCCAGAGCTGCGGCAGTTCGCCGAGGTCCGGACCGGCACCGGGTCGCTCACGGTCACAGTGCCATGCCAGTTCGTGCACCGCGCAGCCGTTGCTGAAACGTTTCTTACGGGCTGGGTGAAAACGGGCACCGACCGCTTCCGCATCACCGCCCAGTGGCCGCGCGCCCATCAGTTACACGTGTCGGCGGACCGGTCGGCGTACGAACCGCTGCTGGTCGCGGAGACCGTCCGGCAGAGCGGAGCGCTCCTCGCGCACGCCGCCTACGACGCCCCGCTCGGCGACTGTTTCGTGCTCCAGGAACTCCATGTCGACACCCGCCCCGAGCACCTGGCCGTCGGAGCCGTCCCCGCGGCCCCCGTTCTGGATGTCACCGTCGACGAGGTCCGCCGCCGCGGCGGGCGGGCGACGGGCCTGCGCTACGAGGCCGTCGTGCACCTCGGCGGCGAACGGATCGGGGGTGGTCGCATCGCCGTGACCTGGACGAACGCCTCCGTCTACCGCCGACTGCGAGGCGGCCGTACGCACACCGCCGCCGCGCTCTGCCTGCCGCCGCTCCCGCCCGCGCTGCCGGCCGCGGCGGTGGGCCGGGCGCAGCCGGCCGACGTGGTGCTGGCCGCCGCCGACCGCCCCGATCACTGGCGGTTGCGCGTCGATACCGCCCATCCCGTTTTCTTCGACCACCCCCTCGACCACATCCCCGGCATGCTGATGCTCGAAGCCGCACGTCAGGCCGTTCGCGTGCGCAGCGGCGGCGAGCGGGTGGCGGTGTCCTTACGGGCCGCCTTCCACCAGTACGCGGAACTCGATCAGCCGGTCCGCGTGGAGCTGAGCGAGGTGGACGGTTCCCACGTACAAGTCGTGGCGGTACAAGGGGAGTCGGTGGTCTTCGAGTGCCTGGTGGGTACCGCCGCACGGTGAGATATCGTGTACAGGGAGTGAGAAACAAACGGCATGACCCGTTCTTTTCCGTACCAGGAGTGTGCAGTCGATGCCGAGGCAGCTACGCGCCGAGCAGACCCGAGCGACGATCATCAGTGCCGCCGCCGACCTGTTCGATCGCCGCGGCTATGAGTCGACGAGTCTCAGTGACATCGTCGAGCACGCCCAAGTGACCAAAGGCGCCCTGTACTTCCACTTCGCCGCCAAGGACGACCTCGCCCACGCGATCATGGAGATCCAGTCGCGGGCGTCGCGGCAGGTCGCCGGGGACGTGGAGGCGCGCGGGTACTCCTCGCTGGAGGCGCTCGTCCGCATCACCTTCGGGATAGCGCGGCTGTCCGTCGAAGGGCCCATCCTGCGGGCCGGGTTGCGGCTGGCGACCGGGGGAGTGGAGGTGCGGCCGCCGCTGCGGCACCCGTTCCAGGAGTGGCTGGACCTGTCCTCCGGGAAGCTGGTCGGGGCGGTGAAGGAGGCGGATCTCCATCCGGATACCGACGTGGATGCCGTTGCGCATGCGCTCGTGTGCTTCTTTGTGGGGACGCGGGTGGTGGGGCGGCGGCTGGAGCCGGTGTCCCGACAGCCGCGGAGGCTTGCGCAGATGTGGCACGTGATGATCCGGGGGTTGGTGCCGGTTCCGCGGCGGGCGCGGTATCTGACGTTGGTGAGTCAGTTGGAGCAGGAGAGTCGGGTCGTCGGGTAGCGCCGTTGTGGCTGCGGTGAGTGTCCGGCTTGCCCGCCGTGGGGGCTGGTCGCGCAGTTCCCCGCGCCCCTGAGGGGGTTACAGTCGCGGCATGATTTCCGGCGCTCCTGTCATCCTCAGCAATGAAACCGGGTCCTTTCCCTTCAGCGTGCTCGCCGAGCGGCATCCGGCGATCATTCGGCAGGTGCGGGAGGCCATTCCTTACGGTCCCCAGCAGCATCTTGCGTTGGACGCGCTGCTCGACAGCTGTACCAAGGGTGTTGTCGAGGCGCTGCCCGGTGACTCCTGGGAGGCGTGGGGGATCGGGGAGTTCGTCGGGCGGTCCTGGTTCGATGTGCCGTGGCTCTGGAGCGAGAGTTACTTCTACCGGCGGCTGCTCGATGCCGTGGGGTATTTCGGCGACGGGCCCTGGCGGGGGATCGATCCGTTCCGGCCCTCCAAGCTCGCCGAGTTGGAGTCGCGGGAGACCGACGAGGAACTCGCCGCGCTCGATGAGTTGGGCTCCTTGCCCGTCGAGGAGCAGGGGGCCGCTCTGCTGCACGGGTCGTTGTGGGGGAACCGCGCCGACCTCGGGTTCCGGCTCTCCGACTCCGACGCCGAAGGGCGGGACGCCGTATCGGATCTCGTCGCCGACGACAGCGACGCCTTCTGGTCGTCGGTCGGGGGCACGTTGGCGGTGATCGCCGACAACGCCGGGCGCGAGCTGATCCCCGACCTGCTGCTGATCGCCCATCTCCTCGAACACGGGCGCATCGAACGGGCCGTACTCCATGTGAAGCCGTACCCCTACTACGTCTCCGACGCCACCACCGCCGATGTCGTCGACGCGCTGCGGCGGCTCGTGCGGGCGCCGGGGGAGGCCGCCGCGTACGGGCGCCGGCTGTGGGACGCCATGGGCGACGGGCGGCTCGACGTACGGGCCCATCCGTTCTTCTGCGCCCCCCTGCCGTACGCCGACCTGCCCGACGACCTGCGTGCGGAGCTGGCCGGGGCGACGCTCACCGTGCTGAAGGGCGACCTCAACTACCGGCGCCTGGTGGGCGACCGGAGGTGGCCGCCGACCACGCCCTTCGCCGAAGCCACCGGGTATTTCCCCGGTCCGGTCGCCGCGCTGCGTACCCTGAAGTCCGAGGTGATCACCGGCCTCGACGCGGCCACGGAGGCCGCGCTGGTCGGTGCTCAGGGGCAGCGCTGGCGGACCGGCGGCACCCATGCGCTGATCCAGGTGCGGCCATGAGGAGGCGGTAGGCTGCCGACTTGTACCGGTGGGCTGCCATACGTCCCGCCGACGGGCAGCGAAAGAGGACGTCATTGACCCCGCGGTACCTGAGCAATCCTGGGGAGCCCGTCTACGACGTGGACGCACGGCGCTATGTCGACGTCACGGATCCCCGTGACGAGGCCGACCTGCACGACGTGTTCACGGACATCTACCGCACCAACCGCTGGGGCTCCGAGGAGACCCGCTCGGGGCCCGGCTCCGAGAAGCAGCGCATGAAGCGCGTCGTCGGCCAACTCAGCGAACTCATCGAGGAGTTGGGGGTGCGCTCGGTGCTGGACGCGCCCTGCGGCGACTTCAACTGGATGCAGTTCGTCGATCTGCACGGCGCCTCCTATCTCGGCGGGGACGTCGTCGCGGAGCTCGTCGAGAGCAACCGTGTCCATCACCGCGGCCCCGGCCGGGAGTTCCAGCTGCTCGACTTCACCGCGCAGCCGGTGCCCCGCGTCGACCTCATCGTCTGCCGGGACGCGCTCGTGCACTTCTCCTACCAGCATGTCGTGGAGGCGCTGACCCGCTTCCGGGAGAGCGGCTCGCGCTACCTGCTCACCACGACCTTCGCCCGCACACGCGCCAACACCGACATCGTCACCGGCTGGTGGCGCCCGATCAACCTGCGGCTCGAACCCTTCGGCCTGCCCGAGCCGTTGCGGGTCCTCGGCGACGAGGAGTCCGACGACTTCTACGACGACAAGGCGCTGGCGCTGTGGGACCTCGGGCAGATCCCGGCCCGCTTCCCGGGCTACGAGCCGGCGGCCGCCGAGTCGTTGTGATGGGCGGAGTGCAGGTGGGCGATCGCCTCCTCGGCCGCCCGGGTCCGTGGGTGCCGTAGCCCCAGGACCTCCTCGCACGCCTCCCGCACCTCGCTGAACTCCGCCTCCGCCGCGTCCAGTTCACCCTTGAGATGCAGCAGGTCGGCGAGGTTGTGGCGGACGGCGAGGGTACCGGGGTGGCGCGGTCCGAGCGTCTCGACGCAGTCCGCCAGCACCGTCCGGTACTCCGTCTCCGCCTGCTCCATGCGCCCCCGCAGATGCAGCACGTGCGCGGCGCCGTGCCGAACGGACAGCGTCATCAGGTGCTGTTCGCCGAGCACGGTCCGCCGGGCCTCGTACACCTCCCTGAACTCCCGTTCCGCCGCCTCCAGTTGACCACGGTCCTTGAGCAGGTCGGCGAGGTTGTGGCGGACGGCGAGGGTGCCGGGGTGACGGGCGCCGAGGGTCTCGACGCAGTCCGCGAGGACAGTGCGGTACTCCGTCTCGGCGCGGTTGGTGCGGCCCCGCAGATGCAGCACGTGCGCGGCGCCGTGCCGTACCGAGAGGGTGAGCAGATGCTGCTCGCCGAGCACTTCGCGGCGGGCCGCGTAGACCTCCCTGAACTCCGCCTCGGCGGCCTCCAGTTGACCGCGCTCCATGAGCAGGTCGGCGAGGTTGTGCCGGACCACCAGGGTCTGGGGATGCATATCTCCCAGCAGCCGGCGGCGCACCTCGAAGACCTCCCGGAACTCGGTCTCCGCGTCACCCGGCCAGCCCCGGTCGCGCAGCACGGTGGCCAGGCCATGCCGGGCGGCCACGGTCTCCGGGTGGTCCTCGCCGTCGGTTGCGGCGCGCAGCCCGAGCACCGTACGGAACTCGTGCTCGGCCGCCCCGAGCAGACCGCGGTCGCGCAGGACGTCCGCGAAGCGGTGCCGGACGCTGAGCGTGAGCGGATGGCGTTCTCCCAGCACCTCGACGCACACCCCGAGGGTCTCCTGGAGTTCCTCCTCGGCCTGCCGGAACATGCCGCGTTCGTGCAGCACTTGGGACGCGTTGTACCGAAGGGCCAGGGTGTCGGGGTGCCGGTCGCCCAGCGCCTCCCGGTAGGCGTCGAGCAGCAGGCGGTACTCCTCCTCGGCCTCCGCGAGCAGCCCCCGCTGCTGGGACATGCGGGCAACTCCCTTGCGGGCGGCGAGCGTCTGCGGGTCGCCCTCGCCGAGCAGGGTGCGCCGGGTCGCGTACACCGTGCGGTACTCGGCCTCCGCCTCGGCGGGCCGGCCCCGGTCGCAGAGCAGCTCCGCGAGCGCGTACCGGGCGTCGGCGGTCTCGGCCGCCGCGTCGCCGAACAGGGAGCGGGTGTCCTCCAGGACGCCGCGGACCAGGGTCTCGGCGGCGGCCAGCCGACCCCGCAACTGCAGCAAGTGCGCGGCCGCCGACCGTACTTCGAGCGCGTCCGGATCGCGCGGACCGCAGGCCAGCACGATCGGCTCGCATCCGTCGAGCACCTCCTCCGCCCGGTCCAGCCAGCCCCGCCGGATCAGATGCCGGGCCCCGGCCGCCGCCGACCGCAGCGCCTTCGACACCAGGTCGTCGGCGGCCTCGTACGGGTCGTCGATCAGGGCCAGCGGGGCGTCGCAGTGCGGGAGCAGCAGCCTCCAGCGCGGCCAGTCGCGTGGATCGTCCTCGCTCAGTTCGGCGGTGGCCCCGACGACCAGGTCGGCGACGACGGCCGCGTACTCCTCCAGGTGTTCGGCGAGGTCCCGCTGGAGCCGGCCGGCGTCCCGGACGAGCGGGTGCAGCAGCAGGGTGCGGGCGTGGTCGTCGCCGCCGCGCGGGGTGTGCAGCTCGACCAGGCCGAAGTCGGCGAGCGAGGTGAGCGCGGTGAACAGCTCCTGGGGCGTCATGCCCGGCAGCAGCCGCGAGGCCGCCAGCCGGTCCGGGCGTAACAGGCTCACCAGCGGCACCGGGGCCTCGCCCAGACAGCACAGCAGCCGCATGAGAGGCCGGGCCTGGGTGATCCCGCGCCGTTCGAGGAGGTCCAGCGAGAGTTCCCAAGTGCCGCTCACCGGAGCTGAGTTGGCAATCCCGGGCTGGCCCGGCGGGTCCTCGTCGAGGAGTTCGGCGAAGCGCTCGTCGAGGGCGGCACGATAGTCGGCGTACGTCCGCACGGTCGTCGTCCCCGGCCAGGCGGGGAAGGCGGAGGCCGCCGCGAGGTGGGAGCCGGCGATGCGCAGGGCCAGCGGCAGCCCGCCCAGCCGGAGCGCCAGCAGCCGGGCGTCCTCGCGGGAGCCGGCCCGCTCGCCCGCGAGGTCCCACAGCACCTCGGCGGCGTCGGCCTCCTCCAGCGCGTCCACCGGGTGCAGGGTCGCCCACGGCCCCCAGGTCGCGGGGCTGCTGTCCCGGCTGGTGATCAGCACCAGGCCCGGCAGCTCCGCGGCGGGCCGGATCCAGCCGGTGCCCTCCGCCAACCGGCCCTGCGGGGCGAGGTGTTCGGGCTCGTCGGCGTTGTCCACCACCAGCAGCCACGGGCTCGCGGTGTCGCACAGCCGCCGCCACAACAGGTCGGTCGCGCTCGAACGGCCCGACCAGGCACGGTCGATGAGATCCGCGGGCGTCCCCAGCGCGGCCACCACCTCACGCATCCCGGCGCTCAGCGCGGCCGGGTTGGACGCGGTCACCCACCACACGTCGACGCCCAGCGCGGCGGCGTACGCGGCGATCTCCAGCGCGACCGTCGTCTTGCCGCTGCCGCCCATGCCGTGCAGCACTCGCACACCCGAAGTCGGCTTGCCCACCAGCTGCTTGAGGGTGTCCAGCAGCGGCTCCCGGCCCCGCACCCGGCGGTCGAGGCGGCCCAGCGGAGGGGCCACGGTCAGGGCACCCGGCGCCCGGGTCTCCAGGGCGGCGGGCGACGCCTGCTGGACCTGGATGAAGACCGGCCGGGCGAAGCCGGAGAACTCCTGGACGAACTCGGTCAGCAGCCCCGACAGCGCCGGGTCGCGGGCCAGCAGGCCGCGCAAGGTGGTGTCCAGTTCGTCGCGCTGCTCGCGCAGGATGATCTCCTGGCGGCCCGGCGGAGCGGCCTCCAGCGTGGCCCGCGCGCGGTCCAGCCGCTCCACGTCCTCGCGGCGCAGGAACCGTACGATCCGGTGCCGGGCGGCCTGCCAGGCATCCGTGGTCATCAGCCCGACCATCGTGCCCGCGGCAGCGGCGGCGGTCTGGGTGAACAACTCAGCCCCGAACATCGAGGACCCCCTGTCGGCACACACCTCGACGGCTACGTCCGAACCCCTCTCCCGCTTTCAGGTTCTCATGTCACGCCGACAGGAAGGGACTTGATCCCGTTGATGAAGTTCGACACGAGACGTCCGGGAGGTGCCGCGAGCCGTGGTGCGGGCAGCGCGCGCAGCGCCTCCCGGTACAGGATCCGCAGCTGGAGGCGGGCTGGGGGCACCCCCTCTGGGGGAGGGTGCCCAGGCAGACGTGCGGCCCGTCCCCGAACGAGACGTGCGGATTCGGTGTGCGGCGAGGTCCAGCACGTCCGGCGCCGCGGAGACCCGTTCGTCCGGAAGGTCAGCACGGGCGGATGCCGGCGCAGCAACTCGTCCACGGCGGTGGAGAGTTGGCCGGGTTCGGCCCGCAGCCGCTCGTACGCCCTGGGACGTTCCACCAGCGCCAGCAGCCCGCCAGGGCGCGCGCTGCGGACGGTGTCGTTGCCCGCGACGGTGAGCAGGAAGAAGAACATCTCCAGTTCACCGGCGGCGAGTTCGGGGTCGTGGGCGAGCTTGGTCAGCACGTCGTCCGCGGGGTGCCGCAGCTTGTGCGCGGCCAGTTCGCGGGCGTAGGCGAACATGTCCGCCAGCATCGCGGGGGAGCGCGGGTTGACCGGTTTCCCGTCTGCGTCGAGCACCGGCGTACCGGCCTCGTCCGGATCCTGGTGGCCGATGACCCGTTGGGTCCAGTGCAGGAGCAGGCCCCGGTCGCCGTCCGGGACGCCCAGCAGGTCGGCGAGGTTGAGGAGGGCGTAGTCGTCGGTGACGGCGGAGACCAGGTCGACGGTGCCGTCGCCGGCGCGGGCGGTCTCCACGGCGGCCGCGAACAGCTGCCGGGCCCGCTCCTCGGCCACCGTCGTGAACCGCTTGATGCGGCCGGGGGTGAAGGCGCGGCTCACCGTCCGTCTCAACCGACCGTGCTCCGACGGATCCTGATTGAGCATCATGCGCCGGATGAAGGGCAGGTCCGCCGGGTCCGGATCCCGGATCTGGGTCGCGCCGAGACACGAGGAGTACGTCGACGGGTCCTTGAGCACCCGCACCACGTCCGCGTGCCGGGTCACCGCCCAGAGCCCCGGCCCGGCCGGCCGAGCACCGCGGACTCCTCCTGCCGGGCCACCGGATGGTGGTCGCGCAGGACGCGGTAGTCGTCGTACGGCACGGCGACGGCGTACCGGCGCGGATCGAAGACGTCGGGGATGGGCGGGGCCTGGCTCACGGTCACCCGAGCAAGGTGGCGCGGGCGAGGGCGCCTAGGCAAGGGCGCGTGGGGGCGGGACGAGAACCGGCCGCCGTGCTGTTGACCCTCTCGACCCCACCGGGAGGAGACCGGCGACATGCGCCTGGGAGTGGCACCGCACCGACTGTGGCCCACCGACGAGGAGGACCTCGACCACGTCCTGGAAACCACCCGTACGGCCGAGGAGTTGGGCTTCGACCACGTCATCGCGAGCGGCCACCTGCTGGCCGGGGACCTCGGCGTGACCCCGGACCCGCTGGTCCTGCTGTCCGCCCTGGCGGGGGCCACCACCCGGATCGGACTGGTCACCAGTGTCCTGATCCTGCCGCTGTACGACCCGGTCGTGGTCGCCCACCAGACGGCCACTCTGGACCGGCTCTCCCGGGGCCGGTTCACACTGGGCGTCGGCACCGGCTGGGACGCCCGTGAATTCGCCGCGGTCGGCGTCCCGTTCGCCGGACGGGGCCGCCGGGCCGACGAACAGCCGGCCGTCGTACGGGAGTTGTGGCGGGACGAGGGGGAGGAGCGGCTCGGTGTGCGGCCGCGGACGCCCGGTGGTCCGCCGGTGTGGATCGGCGGCCACAGTGACGCGGCCCTGCGCCGGGCCCTCCGGTACGGCGACGCCTGGCACGGTTCCGGTCTCGGCGCGGCCGAACTCGTCGAGGTCCGGCACCGGTTGGCGGCGCTGGAGGCGGGGCGTGATCCGGCCAGGCCACCCCTGGAGTTGACGGTGGGTCAGTTCCTCGTACCCCCGGGGTTCGTGGCCGCCGTCGACCTCCCGGGCGCCCGCTGGGCGGCTCCCACCCGACCGCCGAGGGGGTGCGCGAAGAGCTGCGCGCGCTGGCCGGCGCGGGGCTCGCCTCCTGCTCGCTGTGGCTGCCGGTGGCCGCGGACGCGCTGCCCGACGCGCTCGACTGGGTCGCGCGGGAGGTCCTCGCGCATCGGGAGATCCTCGCGCATTTCTCCAAAGACCGCTGATTCGGCTGATCGTGGTGTAGTGATCATGTCAAGCGGTCGGTCATCATGGCCCGATGGCGTTACGTCCTTGGCGTTCGGGAAGTGGAAAGGCGGCGGCCGTCGCGGCCGCCCTCGTGCTGGCGCTCTCCTCCTGCGGCGGTGACGGGGACTCCGGGTCCTCGGGCGGCGGCACGAAGACGGTCCGGGTGGCCGCGCTGCCGCTCAGCGACTGCGCCATGCTCTACATCGCGCAGGAGCGGGGGCTGTTCAAGAAGGAAGGGCTCGACGTCCGCATCCAGCAGATCCAGCAGAGCCTCCAGGCGCTGCCCGCCCTGTCCAAGGGGCAGATCGACATGGTCGCGAGCGCGAACTACGTCACCTACTTCCAGGCCCAGGACCAGGGCACCCTCGACATCCGGATCGTCGCCGAGGCGATCCGGGCCGCGCCGCACATGATGGACGTGCTGGTGCCCAAGGACTCGGACATCAAGACCCTCGCGGATCTCGCGGGCAGGAAGCTCGCCGTCAACGTCCTCAACAACGTCCAGTCCCTCACCTTCAACGAGATCCTCGAGAAGCAGGGCGTCGCAGCGCCCGTCTACCGGCAGATCCCGTTCCCGCAGATGGGTGCCGCGCTGGAGAAGGGGCAGGTGGACGCCGTCCATGCCGTCGAGCCCTTCGACAGCTCCATCCAGGACGAGTTGGGCGCCCGGGTGCTGGTCGACGGGGACTCCCCGCCCGTCCAGGGGATCCCCCTCAGCGGCTACATCACCACCTCGCGGTTCGCCGGGAAGAACGCGGAGACACTCGCCGCGTTCCAACGGGCGATCAGGGCGGCCGTGAAGCTCGCCGACGCGGATCCCTCGCTGGTACGGAACGTGCTGCCGACGTACACCAAGGTGACGAAGGAGCAGGCGGCGAAGATCGATCTGCCGGTCTATCCGGCGGCCATGGACGGGACGCAGATCGCCCGGATCACCCAACTCATGGAGAAACAGAAGATGTTGAAGAAGCCGATCGATCCGAACACGCTGCTGGTGAAGTGACGGAGCCGTCCCGGTGCGCCGACTGAGGGGCCGTCAGGAGCTGTGGCTCGGTCTGCTCGGCGTGCTGCTCGCGTTCGGGGTGTGCGAGGCGGTGAGCCGGGCGGGGCTGGTCCGGCGCACGTATCTGCCACCGGCTTCCGAAGTCCTGGCCCGCGCGGTCGAGTTGGCGGGGGACCCCCTCTTCCTCGACGGCATCGGGGCCACGCTGCGGGCCTGGGCGCTGGGACTCGCCCTCGCCTGCGCGATCGCGGTGCCGCTCGGGCTGCTGCTCGGCAGTGTGCCGCTCGTCGACGCGGCCACGCGGGCGATCGTGGAACTGCTGCGGCCGCTGCCCTCGGTCGCGCTGATCCCGCTGGTCTCCCTGCTCCTCGGCTCCGGCACCGAGACCGAGGTCGCGCTCATCACGTACGCCTGTGTCTGGCCCATCCTCTTCAACACGGTCTACGGCCTCGGCGAGACCGATCCCCTCGCCAAGGACACGCTGCGCGCCTTCGGCTTCGGCCGCCTCGCGGTCCTGCTCCGTGCCGAACTCCCCGCCACCGCCCCCTTCATCGCCGCCGGCGTCCGTATCTCCGCCGCCGTCGCCCTCATCCTCGCCATCGCCACGGAGATCCTCTCCGGCTTCGGCGAGGGTCTCGGCATCTTCATCGCCCAGTCGGGCCTCTCGACGGACGGCACCCGGGACGTCCTGGCGGGCGTGGTGTGGGCGGGCGCGCTGGGGCTGCTCATCAATGGGGTGCTGGTATGGGCCGAGCGGCGGCTTTTTCCGTGGACCCCGGAACACCGGGAGGCGGACGGGCGGGTGGCGGGACGGTGAGCGGGGCGGGCGAGCGGGGGCGGGGAGAGGAGCGGGACGCCGGGGCGGGGGCCCGCGAAGGGGAGGCGCGCCGCGAAAAGGGGCGGAGCGGGTCGTCCCGGGAAGCGGAGGTGCGCGGGGAAGAGGGGCGGAGCGGGTCGTCCCGGGGTGCCGGACCGGGGCGTGGGAGCAGCGAGCCCTCGGCCGTGGCCGCAGCGCGAGGCGCCTCCGCTCGGGCCGTCCGTCCCGGCGCTCCGTCGGAGCAGGTCCCGTCCGGGCGCCGTACGAGCCGTCCCTCGGCCCGGGCGCGCCTCGCGAACCGCCCGCCCTTCCTCTCCGCCCGCTCGCACCCCACCTCCCACCCCGCCCTCCTCCGCTGGCTCGTCCTCCTCCTCGCCGTCGGGGTCTGGGAGCTCGCCACCCGGGCCCGCGGCAGCGTCTACTTCCCGCCTCCCGGCCGTATCGCCCGCCACATGTACGACCTCTGGTTCGACGGGCCCGTTCGGCATCTGTTCCTCAGTTCCGCCGCCGTGGACGACATCCTGCCCAGCCTCGGACGGATGACCGCCGGGTTCGTGCTGGCCGCGTTCGGCGGGGTCGTGCTGGGCGTCGCCGTCGGCCGGTCGCGGTGGGCGTACGCGCTGTGCGACCCCGTCCTCCAGTTCGCCCGGGCCGTCCCGCCCCCGGCTCTCGTCCCCGTCTTCGTCGTGGTCTTCTCCTTCGGCACGCCGATGCAGATCGCGTCCATCACCTTCAGCGCCGTCTGGCCGGTCCTCGTCAACACCGCGGCCGGCGTCCGCTCCACCGACCCGCTGCGCCTGGACGTCGCCGCGGTACTGCGCCTGAACACCGCCGAACGCCTGTGGTTCCTCGTCCTGCCCTCCGCGCTGCCCCGCGTCTTCGCGGGCCTGCGCCTGAGTCTTTCGCTCTCCCTCATCCTCATGGTGTTCTCGGAACTGCTGCCGGGCACCGCGAACGGCATCGGCTTCACGCTCACCGAGGCCCAGACCCGCTCCGACCTGCTCACCGTCTGGGCGGCACTGGTCCTGCTCGGCATCCTCGGCTATCTGCTCAACACCGGCCTGCTGGCGGTCGAGAAACGGCTGCTCGGCAGGGGGAGGGCCGTATGACCCACGCGACACGACCCCCGTCCCAGGGCGACAGGGCCACCGACGACATGCTCCGGCTCACCGCGGTCGGCCAGCACTACGGCGACCACCGGGTCCTCGACGACCTCACCCTCACCGTCCCCGCCGGCCAACTCCTGTGCGTCGTCGGCCCGTCCGGCTGCGGCAAGTCCACCCTGCTGCGCACCATCGCCGGCCTGCTCCCCGCGCGCGAGGGCACGATCACCGTCGACGGCACCCCCGTCACCGGCGTCCCCGACAACCTCGCCGTCGTTTTCCAGGACTACGGCCGCTCCCTCTTCCCCTGGCTCACCGTCCGCGACAACGTCGCCCTCCCGCTGCGCAGAAGGGGCCTCGCCCGGGCCGAACGGCGCGCCGAGGCGGACCGCATCCTCGACCGCGTCGGCCTCGCCGGCGCCGCCCGCCGCCACCCCTGGCAGCTCTCCGGCGGTATGCAGCAGCGCGTCGCCATCGCCCGCGCCCTGGTCTGCCGCCCCACCCTCCTGCTCATGGACGAACCCTTCGGCTCCCTGGACGCCCAGACCCGCGAGGACCTGGAGGACCTGCTCCTGGAGGTCCACCGCACCGACGGCACCACCATCGTGTTCGTCACCCACGACATCGACGAGAGCGTCTACGTCGGCGACCGCGTCGTCGTCCTGTCCCCGGGCCCCGGCTCGCGGATCGTCCAGGACCTGCCGGTCCGCCTCCCCGGACGGCGCGACCAGATCGCCACCCGGGGACTGCCGGAGTTCGTCGCCCTGCGCGCCGAGGTCGGACGGGCCGTACGCGGCAAGGGAGTTCAGGAGAGCGGCCCGGCGGCTCAGGAGACCTGAACGTCCTGCCACACCATCCGGTGGTCCGAGGTCGGCACCGAAGTGCCGTTGCCCACCAGGCGGTACAGCGGGTCGTCGGAGGTCGGCCAGAACACGCCGTTGCCCCGCGGTATCAGCCCGTGGGACGGCAGCACATGGTCCACCCGCAGATTCCCCGGCGCCGTGTCGTTGAAGTCCGAGGTGTCGTACGCCGGATCCCCGATGTGTGAGGCGTTCGCACCGCCCTGGAGCCGCGCCGCCTCCACCCCGCCCGCGCTCGCCGGCGGCCGCTTGGGCAGCCGTATCGCCGGATGGTCCAGCAACTGCCGTACGGCGTGGTCGTAGCTGTCGCCGTCGTACGGATCGGCGTTGAGATCACCCGCGATCACGAACCGCTCGCCCGGCCGCAGCCCGCCCCGGACGCCCTTGTCGTCGTACAGATAGGCGCTTCGCCGCCGCCCGCCGATGTAGTCGGCCCACAGGCGGATCTCGTCGTGGTTGCGCCGGCCGTTGCGGTCCTCGGGGCCGTCGAAGCTGGGCGGGGTCGGGTGCGAGACCAGGAAGTGCACGGTCTCGCGGCCGATGCGCACCGGCACGTCCCAGTGGCTCTTGGAGGACAGCCTGAGGATCGCCCGGGCCTCGGCGCTGTAGTAGCCCTCCGGGAGGACGTTGCCCGGCATGTCCCTCCACAGGAAGCGCTGGAAGGTGCGCACCGCGCGGGCGTCGATCGGGAACCTGGAGAGCACGACCATGCCGTACTGCCCCGGGAACCAGCCGTACCCGAAGGCGTCCTGGCCGTACGCGTCCGAACCCGGCGTCGTGACCACGCCGTTCTTCCCGTCCAGGTCCACGCCCGAGGGCACGCCGGTGTTCACCGGGGCGGTGAAGTGGTACGGGAAAGGCAGGGCTTCGGCGCCGTTGTGCCCGACGGCCAGGTAGTTGTCGAGGAACAACCGGACCGCTCTGCCGCCCGCCACGTAGTCGAACTCGTTGATCAGCAGCACGTCCGGGGCCACCCGCTGGATGGTCTCCGCGACGTTGCGCGCCTGGGCGTTGTCCGGCGTGGACAGGTCGGTGACGAGCGCGCCCTCGGTCGCGCGGTTCAACGACGCGTTGAAGGTGGCGAACCGGACGGTGCGGCGGCCGGACGCGGCCACCGAGGCCGACGCGGGTGCCGCGGCGACACCGGTCAGCGCCGCGCCCGCGAGCGCGGTGAGCGTGGTCCGGCGGGAGAGGGCTCCGGGGTGGGCCTGGGAACGGTTCATCGGGACTCCGGTGAGGGAGGGGACACGGCGGGAACGGCAGAAGTCTGCGCGCGTAGAGGTGAACGTCACAAGTCCCCTCCGCAGTGCCCGGATTCACCCCTGATTCACGCGATGGTGTGATCATGTCCCGGCCCGCGGATGGCTCCGGAGCGCCCTGGGTAGGGCCCGGCTCATGACGCAGCAGCCCTTCGAACTCCCGCACTTCTACATGCCGTACCCCGCGCGCCTGAACCCGCACGTCGAGGAGGCCCGCGCCCACTCGACCGCGTGGGCACGCGAGATGGGCATGCTGGAGGGGTCCGGGATCTGGGAGCAGGCCGACCTCGACGCGCACGACTACGGCCTGCTCTGCGCCTACACCCACCCCGACTGCGACGGCCCCGCGCTCTCGCTGATCACCGACTGGTACGTGTGGGTCTTCTTCTTCGACGACCACTTCCTGGAGATCTTCAAGCGCACCCAGGACCGCGTCGGCGGCAAGGCATACCTCGACCGCCTGCCGCTGTTCATGCCGATGGACCTCTCGACGCCGATGCCCGAGCCCGAGAACCCGGTCGAGGCCGGCCTCGCCGACCTGTGGACGCGCACCGTCCCCGCGATGTCCGCCGACTGGCGCCGCCGCTTCGCCGTCGCCACCGAGCACCTGCTCAACGAGTCCCTGTGGGAGCTCTCCAACATCAACGAGGGGCGCATCGCCAACCCCGTCGAGTACATCGAGATGCGCCGCAAGGTCGGCGGCGCGCCCTGGTCGGCCGGGCTCGTGGAGTACGCGACCGCCGAGGTCCCCGCGTCCGTCGCCGGATCCAGGCCCCTGCGCGTGCTCATGGAGACCTTCTCCGACGCCGTGCACCTGCGCAACGACCTCTTCTCCTACCAGCGCGAGGTCGAGGACGAGGGCGAGCTCAGCAACGGCGTGCTGGTCCTGGAGACCTTCTTCGGCTGCACCACCCAGGAGGCCGCCGACACCGTCAACGACGTCCTCACCTCGCGCCTGCACCAGTTCGAGCACACCGCCCTCACCGAGGTCCCCGCCGTCGCCCTGGAGAAAGGTCTCGCCCCGGACGGCGTCGCCGCCGTCGCCGCCTACACCCAGGGCCTGCAGGACTGGCAGTCCGGCGGCCACGAATGGCACATGCGCTCCAGCCGCTACATGAACGCCCGCGCCCAGAGCACCTCCCCCTGGCAGACCCCGACCGGCCGCGGCACCTCCGCCGCCGACGTCGGCGCCCTGCTCGCCGCGGCCGGCGCCGAGCGGCTGCGCGCCTACACCCACACGCCGTACCAGAAGGTCGGCCCCTCGCTGCTGCCCGACTTCTACATGCCCTTCCAGGTCGAGCACAGCCCGCACCTGTCCGCGGCCCGCCCCCGCCTGACCGCCTGGATGCACCGCATGGGCATGCTGGAGGAGGGCGTCTGGGACGAGGACAAGCTCGCCGCCTACGACCTTCCGCTGTGCTCCGCCGGACTCGACCCGGACGCCACCCCCGAGGCCCTCGACCTCAGCTCCCAGTGGCTCGCCTGGGGGACCTACGGAGACGACTACTACCCCCTCGTCTTCGGCCACCGCCGTGACCTGGCCGCCGCCCACCTGACCACCCGGCGCCTCTCGGACTGCATGCCCGTCGACGGCGAGGAGGTCCCGCTCCCGCTCAACGGCATGGAGCGCGGCCTGATCGACCTGTGGACCCGCACCACGGCCGAGATGACCCCGGAGCAGCGCTCCACCCTCAAGGACGCCGTGAACGTCATGACCGAGAGCTGGGTCTGGGAGCTCTCCAACCAGCTCCAGCACCGCATCCCCGACCCGGTCGACTACCTGGAGATGCGGCGCGCCACCTTCGGCTCCGACCTCACCCTGAGCATGTGCCGCATGGGCCAGGGGCCCGCCATCCCGCCGGAGGTCTACCGCAGCGGACCGGTGCGCTCCCTGGAGAACGCCGCGATCGACTACGCCTGTCTGCTCAACGACGTGTTCTCGTACCAGAAGGAGATCGAGTACGAGGGCGAGATCCACAACGCGATCCTCGTAGTCCAGAACTTCTTCGGCATCGACTACCCGACCGCCCTCACCGTCGTCCACGACCTGATGACCCAGCGCATGCAGCAGTTCGAGCATGTCGTGGCGCACGAACTCCCCGTCGTCCTCGACGACTTCGCGCTCTCCGACGAGGCACGCGAGGCCATGGGACGCTATGTGGACGATCTGCGGAACTGGCTCGCGGGCATCCTCTACTGGCACCAGCACGTCGACCGCTACAAGGCCGACTTCCTGGCCCGCCGCGCCCACGGCTTCCTCCCGGACCGTCCGCCGGCGCTGCCGGTCGCCGGATAGGGCACGGACTTCACCGAAGGGCGCTGTGCAGCCTCCGCGCGCGCAGCGCCTGCCACGGCGCGCCCAGCCGCTCGAAGTCCTCGGCGAGGACCTCGAGTTCGGAGGTGTCCAGCCGGCTGGAGTCGTCCTCCCGGCGCAACTGGCTCTGGTCGAGCTCGATCTCGTCGAACCGGCGGATCAGCGCGACCAGGGCCAGTGTGGTCAGCCCCTGGTCGAGCGCGAGGTCGGTCCAGGTGTACAGCGGCTCGTCCGAAGGGTCCGTGCCGAACAGCAGGTCGTCGGTCTCCCGGGCCCAGCGCCGCAGTTCCTCCGGATCGGCGCCGGGCCGGGGTATCTCACTGAGCCCACAGCCCGTGTCGAAGTCCGTGCGCCGCACCTCGTCGAGGAGCGGCAGGTCCTCCGCGCGGCCGTGCAGCCCCACCAGTACGGCGGCCAGCCGCAGTTCGTCCGTCATCGACGACCGCGTCTCGTACCGCAGCAGACGGCGCAGCAGCTCCAGGTCGCCCTCCGCGCGGTCGAACTGCGCGGCCCGCAGCGCGAGCCGACGCCGTACGGCGTCCTCGGCCACCGCCTCCCACACCGCGCCGTCGTCCGCCCGCAGCGCCGCGAGATCCGCGCGGCCCGCCGCGAGCACCGGCTCCCACAGCGGGGGCGGGGGCGGGCCGATCAGGTCGTAGGCGCCGCCCTCCTCAGCGTTGAGGAGCAGGAAATCGGGCTCCGTGCGCAGCAGGGCGGCATGGAGCATCCCCACCAGCTCCACGGCCGAGCGCTCGGGGAAGCCCAGCGCGGCGCGCAGGGTGGCCCGGTCCGCGTCGAGGTCGAAGTCCTCGCGCATCTCGTCCTCCACCTCGGCCACGCGCGCGAGGATCTTCTCCGCGCCGTCCGCCGGGGACAGCCGGAGGCAGTCGCGCCAGCCGGGCAGGCCGACCACGACCTCCAGCGCCCGGTCCACGTCGGAGCCTATGACCCCGGCCCCGCCCTCCGAGTCGGCGTACAGCACGGAGCCGTCCCCGCACACGAAATACGAACCCCCGGCGCTGTCCCCCGCCACGATCTCCAGCGGGCCGCCCGAGGCGAGGCGCACCGGCTCCACATGGCCGTACTCGGCGCGGGCGAGGGAGAAGTCGAAGGGGAAGTCGGCCAGCCCGGCCAGCCGGGGGTCCTGTCGCAGCAGCCGCAGGGCGTCATCGCTCATGTCACAGAACGTAACAGCCCCCACTGACAACGGACTTCGCTGCTCCGTTTGCGGTTTCCAAACCCACTCGTCCGGAATGGGGTATTCGGGGAACTTTGGCGAGACGCCAGGAGTCCTTCGAGGCAAGGGGAACAAACCACAGAACACACGGGGGTGTTCACAGCCTTGACCGAAATCATCGAGAGGATCACCGAGAGCGACCAGAGGCAGGAGACGGAGGCGGTCGGCGAACTGACGCCGTACATCGCCCCGCTGCCCGTGCCGCCCGTCCTGCGGCCCGCCTCCGGCGACGTGCTGCGCGAGACGGAGATCGCCCTGCGCCCGACCTGGGTGCGCCTGCACCCGCAGCTGCCGCCGACCCTGATGTGGGGCTACGACGGCCAGGTGCCGGGGCCCACCATCGAGGTGCGGCGCGGCCAGCGCGTCCGCATCGCCTGGACCAACCGCATCCCGAAGGGCAGCGAGTACCCGGTCACCTCCGTCGAGGTGCCGGTCCGCCCGCCGGGCACCCCGGCCGCCACCACCGAGCCGGGCCGCGAGGGCGTCGAGCCCAACCAGGACGTCGCCGCCCTGCCCGCCTGGTCGGTCACCCACCTGCACGGCGCCCAGACCGGCGGCGGCAACGACGGCTGGGCGGACAACGCGGTCGGCTTCGGCGACGCCCAGCTGTCCGAGTACCCGAACGACCACCAGGCGGTGCAGTGGTGGTACCACGACCACGCCATGAACATCACCCGGTGGAACGTGATGGCGGGCCTGTACGGCACCTACCTCGTCCGCGACGACGAGGAGGACGCCCTCCGTCTGCCGTGCGGCGCACGGGAGATCCCGCTGCTGCTCGCCGACCGCAACCTCGACACCGACGAGGACGGCCGGCTCAACGGCAGGCTGCTGCACAAGACCGTGATCGTCCAGCAGGCGAACCCGGAGACTGGCAAGCCGGTCACCACCCCGTTCGCGGGGCCGTACACCACGGTCAACGGCCGCATCTGGCCGTACGCCGACGTCGAGGACGGCTGGTACCGCTTCCGGCTGGTCAACGCCTCCAACGCGCGCATCTTCGACCTGGTCCTCGTCGACGAGGACGACAACCCGGTCCCGGGGATCGTCCACCAGATCGGCAGCGACGGCGGACTGCTGCCGCGCCCGGTGCCGGTCGACTTCGACGGCGCCCTGCCCACGCTGACCGCGGCCCCCGCCGAGCGCTTCGACCTGCTCGTCGACTTCCGGGGCCTGGCCGGACGCAGGCTCCGCCTGGTCAACAAGGGCCCGAACCGGCCGGCGGGCGTGCCCGACCCGGTGGGCGGTGTGCGCTATCCGGCGGTCCTGGAGTTCCGTGTGCGCGAGGGATGCGAGCCCGACACCTTCGAGCTGCCCGAGGTGCTCTCCGGCTCCTTCCGCCGGCTCACGCACGCGACGGCGCACGGCCACCGCCTGATCGTCCTGTCGCCGCCCGGCACCAAGGGCTCCGGCGGACACCCGGAGATCTGGGAGATGACCGAGGTCGAGGACGCGAGCGGCATCCAGTTCCCGACCGACGGCGTCATCCAGATCACCGGCCCGGACGGCGTGACCAAGACGTACCGGCGCACGGCACGGACGTTCAACGACGGCCTGGGCTTCACCATCGCCGAGGGCAGCCACGAACAGTGGAGCTTCCTCAACCTCGCGCCGATCCCGCACCCGATGCACATCCACCTGGCCGACTTCCAGGCGCTCGGCCGGGACCCGTACGTGACGACGGGCTTCGACGCGGCGGTCGGCGGCACCCGCACACCGATCACGTACAACCCGGCGGTGACCATCCCGCTCGCGCCCAACGAGCAGGGCTACAAGGACGTCTACCGCGTCCCCGGCAACCAGATGCTGCGCATCATGGGGAAGTTCGACGGGGCGTACGGCCGCTTCATGTACCACTGCCACTTCCTGGAGCACGAGGACATGGGCATGATGCGGCCCTTCGTCGTCATGCCCCCGGAGGCCCTGAAGTTCGACCACGGCGGGGCCCACGGCGGACACGGGGAGGGTCACACCGGCTGACGCTCCCGCCGCTCCAGGGCATGCCGTACGGCTGCTCGTGCCAGGGCCCGGACCACCGGGTGCGGGCGCGAGCCGTCGCCGGCCAGCTCCGGCTGGAACAGGGTGGCCAGGAAGAAGGGGTGGCCCGGGAGTTCGGCGATGCGGACCTGGCCGTCCTCGTCGTGCCCGGAGAACCGCAGGCCGTGCGCGCGCAGCGTCTCCAGGTGGCGGGAGGGACCGTAGGCGCAGAAGTAGCGCTCCACGGTCCGCTCCGAGCCGATCACGGACTGGGCGAGTGAGCCCGGCTCGATGCGCACCACGGCCTCGTGGCCGGCCAGCGAGCAGGAAAGCGGCTCGATCAGGAAGTCCTCGGCGTCGGGGTCGTTCTCGGCGTGCGCCACCCGGGCAAGCCCGCAGACGTGACGGGCGAACTCCAGCAGCGCGTGCTGGAATCCGCCGCAGGTGCCGAGGTAGGGGATGCCCTCCTCGCGCGCGGTGCGGATCGCCGCCAGCACGCCCGCCTCGCTGCGGTACGGGCTGCCCGGCAGCACCCACACCGCGTCGAACCCGCGGACGGCCTCCGTGTCCGCGGCCTCCTCGGACGGGATCCAGTAGGCGTCGAGCACCAGCCGGTCGCGCTCCACGAGGGCGTCGAGGAGGCGGGGGATCCGGGTGTGCGACACCACGGTGGGGGAGCGGTCGCCGACCAGGGCGATCCGGGCGGTCTGCGCCGGGTTCGTCGTCATGCCGTCATCCTGGCCGCGCCCGCCCGATCGCGTCCAACGATAGTTTCTACACTCTCGATAAGCATCCCTGATGCGATGCTGTGGGCATGGACCCGCACCTCCTGCACACCTACATCACCGTCGCCCGCCTCGCCTCCTTCTCGGAGGCCGCCCGCGCGCTGGGATACACCCAGTCGGCGGTGTCCCAGCACATCGCGGCCCTCGAACAGGACCTGGGCGCACCCCTGCTCACCCGCCGTCCCGTCGCCCCCACACCGGCCGGCGAGCGGCTGCTGGAGCACGCGGGACCCCTGTTGCTGCGCCTGGACGCGGCCCGCGCGGACGTCGCCCGCATGGTGGCCGCCCCCGCCCACGGACTGACCCTGACGGCCTCGCCCACCGCGCTCGGGCCGCGCGTCCTCGCCGCACTCCCGGCGGCCGGTGTGACCCTGCGCGTGGCGGCCCGTGACGCGGTCCCCGAGGCCGTCGCGACCGGCACGGCCGACCTGGGCCTGGTCGACGGGCTCGCCGCGCCCAGCGACCCCCTGCGGCTGCCGGACGTGGCCCCGCTGACCACGCACGGCATCGCCGAACAGCCCGTCTGCGTCCTGCTGCCCGCCGCTCACCCGCTGGCCCGGCGAACCGGACTGCGCCTCACCGACCTCGCCGACGCCCGCTGGCTGGACGCCCCGGACACCGCCCTGCCGCTGACCCAGCTGCGCGCCGCGCACGGCGGCCGCGGTTTCCGGCCCGCCCTGCGCTACGAGGGCACCGACCTGAGCGTCCTGACCGCCCTCGCGGCCGCCGGACATGGCCTCGCGCTGCTGCCCCGGCCGGCCGCCGAGGGCGTGCCCGGCGCGGTCGCCGTACCGGTCGCCGAGCCGCGGGTCGTGCACCGGACGGAACTGCTGCATCCCGGTTCGCCGAGGGGAGCGGCGGCGGACCTCGTCGACCTGCTGCTCCCGGAGGCTTCCCGCCCCTGACCGGGAGTCAGTCTCACTCGTTCGTGGCTCGTCGCGTGCCGGTGCGCCGGGTAGGGAGTCGGCCGGTGGTGATCCAGCCGGAGGCGATCCATGGAACAGACTGTGTTGCGCCCCAAGCCGATGCCCGGCCAGGAGCCCGGCGGCGGCAGGAAACCCGGGTCCGCCCGGCGCCCGCATGCCGCCCGACGGCGCGGGCGACGGCTGACGACCCTGTTGACCGGCCTGTTCGTCGCGCTCGTCCTGGTGCTGACCGGGGTCGGCCTCGGCACGGTCGGCGCCACGGTGATCGGCATGAGCAAGCTGGCCGAGCTACGGCGACAGCTGCCGGGTGCACCGCAGGGCAGCCCCGGGAGCGGCCCGTCCGTCGCAGAAACGGGCAGCTCCGCGAGCGGCCCGCACGCCGCGCAATCGGGCGGCCCCGGGAGCGGTCCGTCCGCCGCGCCGGGCACCTCCCCGTCGACGGCCCTCTCGCCCGCGCCGCCCGCCGCCACGCTCGGCCTGGAGGCCGTGGACGCCGAGAAGGTGGGCGCGCTCGTCGTCGGCGTCCACATCCCGGGTCCCGGCTACACGGCCGGTCTGGTCCGGGGCGACGTCCTGCTCGCCTTCGGCCGCACCCGCGTCGACTCGGCCGCCGACCTCGCCCGCGCGGTCGCCGCGGCCCGCCCCGGCCGCGAGGTCCTCCTGACGGTCCGGCACCGCAGCGGCGGCTACCAGCAGCTGACGGCCGTACCGGGCGTCGTGACCTGACTCCACGCGGCCGGCGGCCGAGGCCCGTCCGGATCCCGGTGAAAACCACTGGTCCGGATCCGTCCGCCGGGCCACCATGAGCCCATGCCGACCACGCTCCTCGCCTTCCTGGGCGCCTGCACCCTCATCGCCGCGTCCCCCGGACCGAGCACCGTGCTGATCATCAAGCAGTCGCTGCACAGCAGGCGCTCCGGCTTCCTGACCGTGCTCGGCAACGAGACCGGCGTCTTCGTCTGGGGCGTCGTCGCCGCGCTGGGCCTGACCGCCCTGCTCACGGCCTCCGAGATCGCCTACGACGTGATGCGCGTCGTCGGCGCCGTCGTCCTGGTCGGCTTCGGCGTCCAGGCCCTGCGCCAGGCCCGCCGTGCCGAGGCGGGCGCCGAAGGCGGGGCGGGGGAGTGGCAGAGCGGCGGCAGGACCGGCTGGGCCGCCTACCGCGCGGGCCTGCTGCTCAACCTCGCCAACCCCAAGGCGGCCGTCTTCGCCCTGTCCTTCCTGCCGCAGTTCGTGCCCGAGGGCGCCCCGCACCTGCCCACCATGGTCGGCCTCGCCGCGCTGTGGGCGGTCTACGAGGTCGGCTATTACGGCCTCTACGTGTGGTTCGTCGGCAGGCTGCGCACGGTGCTGTCCCGCGCGGGCGTGCGCCGACGCCTGGAACAGGTCTCCGGAGGCGTCCTGCTGCTCCTCGGCGTCCGCATGGCCCTGGAGAGCTGACACCGGCCGGGCGGGCCGCCGTAAAGACGCGCCGACCGCTCGCGCACCCCCCGCCGTCCGGGCAGGATGCTGCCCGTAGACCCGCACCCGCCCAGGGAGGCCCGGATGACCGGTACCGCAGCGCCGTTCGCCGCCGACGACTACAGGTCCCGCATGGAGCGTGCGACCCGGTCGGCCGCCGAGGCCGGGCTCGCCGGACTCCTGGTGGCCCCCGGACCCGACCTGGTGTGGCTCACCGGCTACGAGCCCCCCGCCGCCACCGAACGGCTCACCCTCCTGGTCCTCGTCCCCGGCCGGGACCCCGTCCTCGTGGTGCCCACCCTGGAGGCCCCGGACGCCGCCAAGGCCGTCGGCGCCCCCGCCCTGACCCTGCGCGACTGGACCGACGGCAAGGACCCCTACGCCGCCACCGCCGCCCTTCTCGACCCCAAGGGCGGCTTCGGCGTCAGCGACAACGCCTGGGCCCTGCACCTGCTGGGCCTGCAGAGGGCGCTGCCCGGCACCACCTACGCCTCCCTCACCGAGGCCCTGCCCATGCTCCGCGCCGTCAAGGACGCGGCCGAGCTGGAACTCCTGGCAGCCGCGGGCGCGGCTGCGGACGCAACGTTCGAGGAGATCCGGAAGGTTCCCTTCGGCGGCCGCAGGGAGTCCGAGATCGCCGCCGACCTCGCCGATCTGCTGCGCGGCTTCGGCCACTCCCAGGTCGACTTCACGATCGTCGCCTCCGGACCCAACGGCGCGAACCCGCACCACGAGGTGGGCGACCGGGTCGTCGAACGCGGCGACATGGTCGTCCTCGACTTCGGCGGTCTCAAGGACGGCTACGGCTCCGACACCTCCCGCACGGTCCACGTCGGCGAGCCCACCGACGAGGAGCGCCGGGTGCACGACCTGGTGCGCGCGGCCCAGGAGGCCGGCTTTCGGGCCGTGCGGCCCGGTGTGCCCTGCCAGGAGGTCGACCGCGCCGCCCGCGCGGTGATCGCCGACGCCGGGTACGGCGAGTACTTCATCCACCGCACCGGGCACGGCATCGGCGTCACCACGCACGAGCCGCCGTACATGATCGAGGGCGAACAGCAGCCCCTGGTGCCCGGCATGTGCTTCTCCGTGGAACCCGGTGTCTATCTGCCTGGGCGGTTCGGGGTGCGCATCGAGGACATCGTCACGGTCACCGAGGACGGCGGCCGCAGGCTCAACGACACCACCCGCGAGCTGGTGACAGTGGACTGACGCGGTATCAGGAACGGCACGACCATGACCCAGGCACCGACACCCACCGCGGACACCGTCCGCGCGCTGGTCCGTTCCCTCCTCAAGGACACCTCCAAGGACACCTCCAAGGGCACCCCCAAGGACGCCTCGAAGGCCAGTGAGAACGGCACCGCCGGCCCCGACGTCCGGCCCGTCGCCGACGGGCACTCCACGTGGTGGGTCGGCAGCCGCCATGTGCTGCGCCTCGCCCCCGACCGCGAGGCGACCGTGCGCAGGCGCCGCGAGCTGCGGCTGCGCGACCTGGTCCGCCCGCACGTCCCGGTCGCGGTGCCCACCAGCGTGGCGCAGGGCGAGTGGGCGCCGGGGCTCGCGTACACCCTGGACACCAAGGTGGCCGGCGGGTCGGCGGAGGAGCACGACGTCTCCGCCGTCGGCGAGGCCGACCTCGCGGGGCTGCTGACCGGGCTGCGCGAGGTTCCGCTACGGCAGGCCGAGGCGCTCGGCGTGCCACGCGTGGCCCCGCGGTCGCTGGAGGCGCTGCGCAGGGAGGCGGGGCGGGCCGCCGAACTCCTCGGTGCGGCGGACGAGTTCGACCCCGTACGGCTCCAGCAACTGACCTCGGCGGCCGCGGTGCAGCTTGCCGCGCAGGCCGGGAGTGCGGTGCTGGTGCATCACGGGCTCACCGGGGAGCACCTCGTGGTGAGCGCCGACGGTCGGGTGCGGGGGGTGGTCGACTGGACCGACGCGGTGGTGGGTGATCCGGCGGAGGACATCGCGGGTCTGGCGTTGGCGGTCGGGTCACCCGCGGCCGTGCGGGCGGCCACGTTGGCGGGCTACGGTGCGCGGCCTTGTCTGCGGGGGTTGTGGCTCGCCCGGTGCGACAGCGTGATCCAGCTCGCCGGGAATCTCGATGACGCGCTTCTGCGGGTGCGGTTGCGGCGGGCTTGGGAGGCGATTCTGTTGGAGCGGGTGACGGAGCTTCGAGGGGACGAGATCTAGTCACGCCTGGAGCAGCACCACACACGACTCCCCAGGCACATGCAGCACCCCGTCCGCCCCCGGCGCCTCCACCGGCTCCCACGCCGCCAGCACCGTTGCCTCCCGCGGCCCCAGCGGGATCGTCGCCGGCGACTTCGCCAGGTTCACCGCTACCCTCACGTCTCCCCGGCGGAAGGCCAGCCAGCGCTGGTCCTCGTCATAGGCCACCTTCGTGTCCGCCAGGTCCGGGTCCGTGAGGTCCGGGTGTGCTCGGCGGAGGGCCAGCAGACCGCGGTACCAGGACAGCACGCGCGCGTGGGGGTCGCGTTCGGGTTCCGTCCAGTCGAGGCAGGAGCGGTCCCGGGTCGCCGGGTCCTGGGGGTCGGGGACGTCCTCCTCGGCCCAGCCGTGCGCCGCGAACTCCCGGCGCCTGCCCCGCCGTACGGCCTCCGCGAGCTCGGGATCGGTGTGGTCGGTGAAGAACTGCCAGGGCGTGCCAGCGCCCCACTCCTCGCCCATGAAGAGCATCGGCGTGAACGGCGCGGTCAGGGTCAGCGTCGCCGCGCAGGCCTGGAGCCCGGGCGGGAGGAGGGCCGAAAGGCGGTCGCCCTGGGCGCGGTTGCCGACCTGGTCGTGGGTCTGGCTGTAGCCGAGCAGCCGGTGCCCCGCCACCCGCGCGCGGTCCAGCGGGCGCCCGTGGCGGCGGCCGCGGAAACTGGAGTACGTGCCGTCGTGGAAGTAGCCGCCCGTGAGCGTCTTCGCCACCGCCGCGAGGGGCGCACGCCCGAAGTCGGCGTAGTAGCCCTGCGCCTCACCGGTCAGCGCGGTGTGCAGGGCGTGGTGGAAGTCGTCGTTCCACTGCGCGTGCAGCCCGAGGCCGCCCTCCGCGCGGGACGTGATCAGCCGCGGGTCGTTCAGGTCGGACTCGGCGATCAGGAACAGCGGCCGGCCCAGGTCGGCGGAGAGGGCGTCGACCGTCGTCGACAGCTCCTCCAGGAAGGGGTACGCGCGCGTGTCCGCCAGCGCGTGCACCGCGTCCAGGCGCAGCCCGTCGATCCGGTAGTCCCGCAGCCACGCCAGTGCGCTGTCCAGCAGATACGCGCGCACCTCGTCCGAGCCGGGCGCGTCCAGGTTGACGGCCGATCCCCAGGGCGTGTGGTGCGTGTCCGTGAAGTACGGGCCGAACGCGGGCAGGTAGTTGCCGGACGGGCCCAGATGGTTGTGGACCACGTCCAGGACCACTCCGAGGCCCAGTTCGTGCGCCCGGTCCACGAAGCGCTTGAGGGCCTCGGGACCGCCGTACGGCTCGTGGACCGCCCACAGGGAGACCCCCTCGTAGCCCCAGCCGTGGCGGCCGGGGAAGGGGCACAGGGGCATCAACTCGACGTGGGTGACGCCCAGTTCGACGAGGTGTTCGAGACGTCCGGCGGCCGCGTCCAGGGTGCCCTCGCGGGTGTACGTGCCCACGTGCAGCTCGTACAGGACCGCGCCCGGCAGCGGACGGCCCGTCCACGGCGTACGCCAGGTGTACCGGTCGTGCTCGACGACCGCGCTGAGCCCGTCCGGGCCGTCCGGCTGGCGGCGCGAGCGCGGATCGGGCAGCACCGGGCCGTCGTCGAGCGCGAAGCCGTACCGGGTGCCGTCGGCGGCCTCCGCCTCCGCCCGCCACCATCCCGCGCGTTCCGGATCGCGCTCCAAAGCGTGCGTGGCGCCCTCGCGATGGAGCGTCACTCGGCCGGCCTGCGGTGCCCACACCTCGAACTGCACGGACGGTTCCCCTTCGTCGGCTCACCGGGACGTAGCCTGTCCATGGTGCTCCACGCACGATCAATCCGCTTTTGAAAGCCCCCTTTTGCGGCGGGTGTCGTGCGCGTAGCGGTCGTAGTCCCGTTTTCTGGACACGTGACGTTCACTGCCCGACAATCACCAACGTGACATCGTCCTTCGAGTTCAACACGTACCCCGCGCGGCTGTCCGACGCGGAGCGCGACAAGGCGCTGCAGGTACTCCGTGACGGTGTCGCCATGGGTCGTCTGTCCCACGACACGTTCGTGCGGCGCATGGAACTGGCCCTCGTCGCGCGCCGCTCCGAGGAACTCGCCGCGCTCACCGCCGACCTGCCCACCGAGAGCCGTCTCGCGCGCGTGGTCTTCGGCGCCGTGGAGGCCGTCTCCGGCTTCACCGTACGGCTGCGCAGGGCCTGGCAGTCCGAGCGGCTGCCCAAGCTGCTGCTGCCGCACCCCGGCAGCGGCCACCCCCTGCGCATCGGCCGCGACCCGGCCAACGGTCTGAGGCTGACCCACGAGACCGTCTCCCGCGTCCATGCCGAACTCAGCCGGCAGGGCGGCATGTGGGTGCTCAGGGACCTCGGATCGACCAATGGCACCACGGTCAACGGCCGACGGGTGATCGGCGCGGCCGTGGTCCGTGAGGGCGACCAAGTGGGCTTCGGGCGCATGGCGTTCCGGCTCGCGGACGGCTGAGGGACGGCTGAACGCGACGACCCCGTACAGGCTCTGGCCTGGGCTTCACCTCTCGTGGCGGTGCAAAAACCGTTCCTCCGCACACTGTTGACGTACCCGACAAGTCGTGACTGACTGTGCGTACACCATGCACATCAGGTGAACCGACGGCACCACATTGTGGAGGTGTGCCCTGCCGCCACTCCTCCGCTACCCGACCGTCGACGAGCTCGGGGCCCGGGCCGCCGCCCTCGTCGCCCGCCACCCCCGGGACGCCCGACTGCGCCGCGCCGGCACCTCCCGCGCCGGGAACCCCCTGTGGCTGCTCTCCGTCGGCCACGGCGGCCGCCAGGCCCTGATCGTCGCCGGACCGCACGCCAACGAACCAGTCGGCGGCGCCACGGTGTTGAGGCTCGCCGAGCGGGCGCTGGCCGACCCGAGGCTCACCGAGGCCGCCGACGCCACCTGGAACCTGCTGCTCTGCCTCGACCCCGACGGTCTGCGCCGCAACGAGGGCTGGCTGCACGGCCCGTACACCCTCGACCGCTACTTCCGGAACTTCTTCCGGCCCGGCTTCGGCGAACAGCCCGAGTGGCTGCCCGACGGCGCCGAGGGCGCGGCGCTGCCGGAGACCCGCACCCTGCTCGCCCTCCAGGACGAACTGCGGCCCTTCCTGCAGTGCTCCCTGCACGGCGTCGACGTCGGCGGCGGCTTCGTCGAACTCACCCGCGACCTGCCCGGCATCGCCCGCCGCCTCGCCCACACCGCGGCCCGGCTGCGCATCCCGCGCGAACTCGGCCCGTACGACACCCTGTACTGGCCGCGCCTGGGCCCCGCCGTCTACCGCATCCCCCCGCCGCGCCCCGGCGACCTCGCCGCCGCCATCACCGAGGCCGCCGTCGAGTCGACCTGGTACCACCCGCACCGGCACGGCACCGTGACCGCGGTCGTCGAGGCGCCCATGTGGGGAGTCGCCGCCGTCGAGGACGCGAGCCCGCCCGCCGACGCGTCCGCCGCCCTGCGCACCGTCAGCCACACGCTCCGCCGCGACGCGCGGCTCCTGGAGGACGTCCTCGCGCGGATCCGGCCCCATGTCGGCCACGCCCCGGACGCGGCCCGGCTGCTCGCCCCGGTCGAGGACTATTTACTGGTCTGTCCCGGGCTCGCCGACGCTTGGGACCCGGACGTCGCCGACGACGTCCGCCCGCTGCCGCCGCTGACCACCGGCCACCTGGTCGCCCTGCGGATCGCCGGGCGGCGGCTCGCCCTGCGCACGGCCGGGCTGCTGCACCAGGTCGTCACCCGCGCGGGCCGCGACCCGGCCGGCGCGCTGCCGGAACTGGACCGGCTCATCGACGTGTGGTGCGGCGACTACCTCGACGGCTGCGGGGCCCGCTGGATCCCCGTCGAACGCCAGGTCGAGTACCAGTCCCGGGTGGTGCGCGCCGCGTTCGAACTCGCCGCACGGCACGCGCCCGCGTGCTCCCGTTCGGGTGAGCCGGGGTGGGGTTCCGAGGCCGCCGTGCCGATGCATCGGGAATGACGTACACGATCACAGCGGCAGGGGCATCTTCGGTGGTACGGCGCGTGGTGCGCGCGGCGCTGCCCGCCGCTGCCGTCCTCCTCCTCGCCGCCGCAGCCCCCGTCTCCGCCCAGCAGGCCGGCGGCAACTGGCTCTTCGTCTCGGTCACCACAGGCGACGGCCGCTCCAGTGACACCCGCGGCACGCTGTTGCTCTGCAACCCGCCCCAGGGGCACGGCCGCGCCGCCGAGGCCTGCGCCCAACTCGCCGCCGCCGGTGGTGACATCGAGGCCGTGCCTCCGGCCGACGTCGCCTGTCCGATGATCTACGCACCGGTCACCGCCAAGGCGCGCGGCCAGTGGGACGGACGGCCGGTCGAGTACCAGGAGACCTTCTCCAACGGCTGTGTGCTGGCGGCCCGGACCGGGGCGGTCTTCGCGCTCGACGGCTGAGCCCGCCGCCTCACCCCGTCCGCTCGCGCGCGTGCAGCGCCGTCGTCACGACCGTGCGGGCCTGGTGTTCGACCTGGTGCTCCAACGGCACCCAGCGGGCCCGGAAGCGGTCCGCGAACGAGTTGCTCCAGGCCCGGACGAGCCGCTCCAGCCGGGGCGCCAGCGGGTCGCCGGCCTCCTGGAGGACCCGCAGCAGCATGGCCGCCGCCCGCAGCGGCAGCCGCCGCGAGAACGCGTCCACGCTGCCGATGTACGCCATGGTGTCGTCGGCGGGCGGGGTGTGGATCCAGTCCGCGGCCAGCCCCGGCACCAGCTCCAGGCCCCACCGGGACGCCCGCAGCAGCGGCCCGTCCGGGCCCTCCAGCCGCGGCAGCGTCTCGCGGAGCACCCGGTCCACCTGGCTCGCCTCGCGCAGCAGCCGGCCCGCCAGGCGCCGCATCGCCGTCGCCGGCGCCGGATGCGGCGCCGGGTCGCTCACCAGGTCGCTCGCCCACATCGGCACCTCGACGACCGCCGTCAGCCCGCCGTAGCGGTGCGCGTGGTACCAGGTGCTGCGCCGCGCGTCGTCCGGCATGCTCGGATACGCCGCCCCCGCCCCCGGCGCCGGCATCACATGCACTCCCGGCCCGGACGCGGGCCAGCCCGCCGCGTCGGAGGCGCCCGTCTCCACCGGTATGTGCAGCTCCGCCGCGGACTTGGCGAACGGCTCCGCGAGACCCGGCACCTCCTTCGTCAACTGCACCCAGCTGCCGCCGAGATCGGTGCCGTGCAGTGTGACCTGGAGGTAGGGGCGCAGGTCGTCGATCACCCCGGTCAGGGCGCGGGTCTCGGGCGGCAGCCGGTCCGGCGGCAGCATGGAGGGCGCCCACTCCGGCTGCTCCTCACCGGCCGGCCGGAAGAAGCCGAGGTGGTACTCGAACAGGCTGCGCGGCGCGGGGGTGACGTGCAGGCTCGCCCCGTCGGGGTCCGCGCACAGCAGGAAGTGCCAGGAGATGTCCGCCCTCAACTCCCGGTCGAACAAGACCCGTTCGGCGACCGCCAGTGCCGTGGGGCCGCCGGTCGGCTCGTTGGAGTGGGCGCCCGCGACCACCAGGACGGCGCGTCGGGCCCGGCCGACCGAGAGCAGGAGCAGCGGCCTGCCCGCGCGCGAGACACCCACCTGCCGCAGCGCGCAGACGCCCGGCCGCAGCGCGGCCAACGCCCTCGCGGACGCGGTCAGTTCGGTCACCGTGGGGTAGCGCAGCTCCGGCAGGAGACTCACCCCCGACACATCCGCCCGGCTTCGCAATCCGCAGTACCCCACGGTCCGGTGGAGGTGTCAAGGACACCATGGGGGAGGCTCCAGGGGGCGCCCAGAGGCATTTACCGGCAGCCGGTAACGGCGTAGGTGCCAGCGGGGTTGTCCGGGCCCGCCCGCCCGGGTAGCGGGCTCCGGCGCTCATCGGGGCGCGGGCCCCGCTCCGGCACCGGACCAGGGCGGGCGTGGACCCGTCTCACTCCGCCCGCCGCCGCTCCAGCAGCGCCACCGGCACGCCCTCGAACAACTCCGCCACGCGCGCGTGCCCCGAGAACTCCCGCTCCGGGGCCAGCACATCGGCCCACACCCCGGGAGGCAGCGGCAGCACGGTGTCCCGCCAGCCGCCCGACTGCGCCAGCCGCAGCGACAGCCGGGTGACCGCGGTGACCACCTCACCGGAGCGCGCGAAGGCCGCACAGTGCGCGGCGGCGGGCCCCTCGGCGGCCAGCGCCGTGTACGTCGCCGTCTCCCCGAAGACCTCCGGCCGACGCCGGCGCAGCCCCAGCGCGGCGGCCGTGAGCACGCCTTTCTCGCCGGTGCCGGCGGCCGTCAGCAGCTCTGTCCCGCCGGCGCCCACCGCCAGCCCGCCCGCCCCGCCGGCGTCCGCGGCCGGGAAGGACACCGCCCGCCGGTTGTCCGGGTCCACCAGCGCCAGGTACTCGCCCTCCGTGCCCTGGTACACGTCCGGCACCCCCGGCATCGTCAGGTGGACGAGAGCCGTCCCCAGCACGTTCGCCCGGACGTGGGGCGCCAGCCGGTCCCGCAGGGCCGTCACCTGCTCGCCGGGAGCCCCGCAGGGCCCCGCGTCGACGAACGCCGCCACCGCCGCCTCGTAGGCCGGTTCCTGCTCCGTCCAGCTCGTGTACAGCCCCGCCTCGCGCACATGCTTCAGCAGGGCCTCCCGCACCCGCTCGGGCGCCGCCGGACCGAGCCCGAACACCGTCTGCCAGGCCGCCCACGCCACCTGCGCGTCCGGCACGCCCTCACCCGTGCGCGTCACCTCCGCGAGGACGTCGGCCCACCACTGCGGACACTCCGTCAGCACAGCCAGCGCCGCCCGTACGTCGGCACTGCGCTTGGTGTCGTGCGTGGACACCACCGTCCCCGTGGCCGGCCAGTCGCGCTGCACGCGCGCGCAGTACGCGTGGAAGTCCTCGGGCGGGACGGCCGGGCCGCCCGGGTTCCCGCCCACCTCCGTCGCCGACAGCAGCGGTACGTACCGGTAGAACGCCGTGTCCTCCACGGACTTCGCCCGCAGCGCCGACGAGGTCTGCGCGAACCGGGTCCGGAACTCCACCTGCTCCGGCCCGTCCCCGAACCGCCCCAGCACCAGATCCCGTACGACGTCCACGGCGCCCGCCTCCTCGGCGACCACGAAGGCGAGCCGGGCCTCGGCCGCGGCCTCCTCGGTGACGACGGACGCGGCGTCCGAGGAGCCGTAGGGCCGGTAGACCTCCATGCGGACGAGGAGTTCCTGGAGCGCGGTGCGCAGCGCCCAGGGAGCCCGGTCGCGCAGCACGGGCTCCGGGGAGGAGGCACACACGCGTGCCGCCACCCGGGTCAGCCGGTCCAGCTCGGCCGCCAGCTCGTGCGTGAGCACCTTGTACGCGGCCCGCCGTACCGTCGCCGCCCAGTCCCCGCCGCGGTCCGTCTGCGGGGCCGCGAACCGCCGGTACTGGCCGAGGAGTTCCCCGAACCCCGCCGGGTCCGTGAAGAGGCCGTCGACGTGCCGCAGGGCGTCGTAGCCGGTCGTCCCCGCCACCGGCCAGGAGGCGGGCAGCTGCTCCCCGTCCGCCAGGATCTTCTCCACGACCGTCCAGCGGCCGCCGGTGGCCTCGTGCAGCCGCCGCAGATAGCCGTCGGGGTCGGCGAGCCCGTCGGGATGGTCGACGCGCAGCCCGTCGACGACGCCCTCGTGCAGCAGCTGGAGGATCTTGGCGTGGGTCGCCTCGAACACCTCCGGGTCCTCGACCCGCACCCCGATCAGCTCCGAGATGCTGAAGAACCGCCGGTAGTTCAGTTCCGTACGCGCCAGCCGCCACCACACCGGGCGGTACCACTGCGCGTCCAGGAGCTGCGGCAGGGGCAGCTCCTCGGTGCCCTCGCGGAGCGGGAAGACGTGGTCGTAGTAGCGCAGCACCTCGCCGTCGACCGTCAGCTCGTCGAGCAGCGCGCCGGCCGGGCCTCCCAGGACCGGCAGCAGCACCTGTCCGCCCTGTGCCTCCCAGTCGATGTCGAACCAGCGCGCGTACGGCGACTTCGGGCCCTCCCGCAGCACCTCCCACAGGGCGTGGTTGTGGCGGGGAGCCATCGCCATGTGGTTCGGGACGATGTCCAGCACCAGGCCGAGCCCGTGCTCCCGCGCGGTGCGCGCCAGCGCCCGCAGCCCGTCCTCGCCGCCCAGTTCGCCGCGCACGCGCGCGTGGTCGACCACGTCGTAGCCGTGCATCGACCCGGGCACGGACTCCAGGACCGGCGACAGGTGCAGGTGCGAGACGCCCAGCGAGGCCAGGTACGGCACGGCCGCCGCCGCGGCCTCGAAGGGGAAGTCGGGCTGCAACTGCAGCCGGTAGGTGGCCGTCGGCACCGCCGCCGGGTCGGGACGCACAGATGTCATGCACTCCTACGTACCCGCCCGGCCGCCTTTCGTGTCACCACCTCGCCTATACGGGCCGCTGCAGCACCGTCATGCTCCGGTCGACCAGCGTCAGCCGGTCCCCGGCCTGCACCTTCGCGCCCGTGCCCGGTGGCACCCCGTCCGCGCGCGCGGTGTCGACCACGACCTGCCACTGCCGGCCGTGGTTGACCGGCACCACGAAGTCCAGGGACCGCGGCGAGGCGTTGAACATCAGCAGGAACGAGTCGTCGCTGATGCGCTCCCCGCGCGGACCCGGCTCCGAGATCGCGTTGCCGTTGAGGAACACCGTCAGCGCCGAGGCCTGTGTCCGGTCCCAGTCCCGCTGTGCCATCTCCTTGCCCGCCGGGGTGAACCAGGCGATGTCCGAGAGCTCGTCATGGGTGCCCTCCACCGGCCGCCCGTGGAAGAAGCGGCGGCGCCGGAAGACCGGATGGTCCTTGCGCAGCCACACCATCGCGCGCGCGAACTCCAGCAACCGGCCGCCCATCCCCGCGTCCTCGCCGGAGCCGTCGGGCCACTCCACCCACGCCAGCTCGCTGTCCTGGCAGTAGGCGTTGTTGTTGCCCTTCTGGGTGCGCGCCACCTCGTCGCCGTGACTGATCATCGGCACGCCCTGGGACAGCATCAGCGTGGCGACGAAGTTGCGCATCTGGCGGGCGCGCAGCTCCAGCACCGCGGGGTCGTCGGTCTCGCCCTCCGCCCCGCAGTTCCACGACCGGTTGTGGCTCTCGCCGTCGCGGTTGTCCTCGCCGTTGGCGTCGTTGTGCTTGTCGTTGTACGCCACCAGGTCGTGCAGGGTGAACCCGTCGTGGCAGGTCACGAAGTTGATGGAGGCCAGGGGGCGCCGTCCGTCGTCCTGGTAGAGGTCGGACGAGCCGGTCAGCCGGGACGCGAACTCCGCGAGCGCGCGCGGCTCGCCCCGCCACAGGTCCCGTACGGTGTCGCGGTACTTGCCGTTCCACTCGGTCCACAGCGGCGGGAAGTTGCCCACCTGGTAGCCGCCCTCGCCGACGTCCCACGGCTCGGCGATCAGCTTCACCTGGGAGACCACCGGGTCCTGCTGCACCAGGTCGAAGAACGACGACAGCCGGTCCACCTCGTGGAACTGCCTCGCCAGGGTGGCCGCGAGGTCGAAGCGGAAGCCGTCGACGTGCATCTCGGTGACCCAGTACCTGAGCGAGTCCATGATCAGCTGGAGGACGTGCGGGGACCGCATCAGCAGGGAGTTCCCGGTGCCGGTGGTGTCCATGTAGTACCGGGGATCATCCGTCAGGCGGTAGTACGACGGGTTGTCGAGGCCCTTGAACGACAGTGTCGGGCCGAGGTGGTTGCCCTCGGCGGTGTGGTTGTAGACGACGTCGAGGATGACCTCGATACCGGCTTCGTGCAGCGCCCGGACCGCCGACTTGAACTCCAGGACCTGCTGGCCGCGGTCGCCCCAGGAGGCGTACGCGTTGTGCGGGGCGAAGAAGCCGATGGTGTTGTAGCCCCAGTAGTTGTTCAGGCCCATGTCGACCAGACGGTGATCGTTGACGAACTGATGGACCGGCATCAGTTCCAGCGTCGTGACCCCGAGCTGGGTCAGGTGCTCGATGATCGCGGGATGCGCGAGGGCGGCGTAGGTGCCGCGCAGCTCCTCGGGCAGCCCGGGGTGCCGCATGGTGAGGCCCTTGACGTGCGCCTCGTAGATGACCGTCTCGTGGTAGCCGATCCGCGGCCGCCGGTCGTCGCCCCAGTCGAAGTACGGGTTGACCACGACCGAGCTCATGGTGTGCGGCGCCGAGTCGAGGTCGTTGCGCTCCTCGGGGGCGTCGAAGTGGTAGCCGTACACCTCCTCGCCCCAGCGGATCGACCCGCTGATCGCACGCGCGTACGGGTCGAGGAGCAGCTTCGCGGAGTTGCAGCGCTGTCCGCGCCCCGGCTCGTACGGGCCGTGCGCCCGGAAGCCGTAGCGCTGGCCCGGCATCACCCCGGGCAGGTACGCGTGGCGCACGAAAGCGTCGCTCTCGCGCAGTTCCACCGCCGTTTCCGAGCCGTCGTCGTGCAGCAGACACAGCTCTACTCGGTCCGCGGCCTCCGTGAAGACCGCGAAGTTGGTACCGGCGCCGTCGTACGTGGCGCCGAGCGGATACGCCTCTCCAGGCCAGACCTGCATGGATACGACTCTTCCAGGTGTCCGGCGCCGCTGGTGGCGCCTTGGCCCCGAGTGTCCCCGAAAGTGAGGGAACCACCTATGACTTACGTCCCTCTTACCGTGCGACCGGTGCACAGGGCGGTCACAGAGTCGCCCTGTGCCGAACCAGTGGGACCAACACGTACTCCCGGGGCTGTTGGGGGAGTAGGGGGAAGATGTGCGCACGATAGTCCACCGCCACCTGGGCAAGGTGGTGGCCGGTGCGGCCATCGCGGTGGCCGGGACCGCCGTGATGGTCGGCATCACCCTGCCGGGCACGGCGGGAGCCGACGACACACCAGGGGCGAAGGCGGGCACGGCACAGTCCGCGGCACAGGCGGGACAGTCGGGAAGCGGCCAGGACGGGGCCGTCGCGCCCGGAGTCGTCCAACAGGCCCCGGCCGAGGGCGAGAAGGGCAAGGGCCGCGACCCGCTCACCGACGACGAGATCGCGCGGGTCGAGCAGCTCGCGGTGAGCCGCCAGATGTTCAACGCCAGCGAGGACGTGGAGGGCGAGCGCGGCCCGGAGCGGCTCACCGTCGACCTGGCCGACCCCGAGGCCGACGAGCTGGACGACCCGAACGCGCCCCGGCGCGCGGTCGTCACGTTCTACGACTACCGGGACGACACCCTCGTCACCAAGACCGTCGACCTCGACACCGGCAAGGTCGCGGCGACCGGCACCCAGCACGGCGTACAGCCGCCGCTGAGCAGGGCCGAGTACGCCGAGGCGGCCGCCCTGCTGATCGCCGACCCGCAGGGCTCCGACCTGAAGGCCGACTACAAGGACGCGACCGGCAAGGAGCTCACCTCGCCGGACCAGCTCCAGCTGACCGGCGCGGTCTACCGCGCGGTCCCGGGCGGACAGCCGGCCGTCCTCGACAAGTGCGGCGAGCACCGCTGCGTGCGGCTGTTCCCGAAGGTGAAGAACGGCCCGTGGATCGACGCCCGGGACTTCATCGTCGACCTCAGCGCCCGGAAGGTCGCCAAGCTCGGCGGCTGAGCCGCCACCCTCCGTCCACTTTTCCAACTTGCCCTGTTCGCAAGGGAGTCATCTCTTCATGCAACCCAACAGAATCAGCCGTGCCCGCAGGCACACGGCGCTCGGCCTGTCGGTGGCCGCGCTGACCGCCGGTGTCACCGCCGGTGCGGGACCGGCCGTGGCCCAGCCCAAGGCAGCCGCCGCCGCGGCCGCCGAGTGCAGCGCCGCCTACCGGATCGAGCAGAAGCTCTCCAGCGGCACCACCTGGCGGATGTGCTGGCGCTACGACAGCAAGGCCGGCCTAGTCCTGGAGGACATCACCTACCAGCCCAAGAACGAGCCCCGGCCCATCAAGGTCCTCAACAGCGCCCGGCTCGGCCAGATCCACGTCCCCTACGACGACGGCAGCGTCGAGTACGACGACCTGACGGGCTTCGGTTTCGCCCAGGGCCTGATGAACCTCGCGCCCGGCGAGTGCCCCGGCGGCACCATCAAGAGCGTCAAGGTCCCCGACACCTGGCAGGACAACCCGAACGTCAACGGCCTGTGCACCACGACCCGTTCACGCGGTCACGCCTACCGCATGCAGGGCGACAGCGCGAACAAGGTCTACCAGGCCCAGGGCAAGGACCTGCTCGTCTACTCGGTCAACCAGGTCGGCTGGTACGAGTACATGACCGAGTGGCGCTTCCAGGACGACGGCACCATCACCATGAACCTCGGCGCGACTGGAAGCCTCTCCTGGAGCGACTACGACGCCGGTGACGGCCGTGGCTGGCCCATCGGCAAGGGCCCGAAGGCGCAGGCCACCAGCCACAGCCACAACGCCTTCTGGCGCCTGGACTTCGCCCTCGACGGCTCCTCCAAGAACCGCGTCGAGCAGTACGACTCGACGGTCAGCGCGCCCGCCCAGGGGCAGCAGGCGCCGAGCACCAAGACCACGCGCACCCCGGTCACCAAGGAACTCGCCGGTGACGCCAAGAGCTACCGCTGGTGGCGCGTGGTCAGCGCGGCCGGCAAGAACAAGGACTGGCACCCGCGGTCGTACGAGATCGTCCCGGGGACCAGCACCAAGTACCCGGGGCGCAGCTTCACCAAGCACGACGTCTACTTCACCGAGTACAACGAGTGCGAGCAGTTCGCCAGCAACAACCCCGGCAACTGCGCTGCCGGAGCGGGCGATTCCGTCGACAAGTGGGTCAACGGCCAGACGCTCACCCATCCCGTGGTCTGGATGAACGTCGGCTTCCACCACATAGCGAGGGACGAGGACCAGCAGCCCATGCCGGTCCACTGGCAGGGCTTCTCCATCGCCCCGCGGGACGTGACCGCTATGAATCCGCTCACTCCCTCCGAGCTCGACTGGCAGAACGGCCACTGGCGGCAACGCGGTTGAGAAATGAGCCTGTCCATCCGGCTGCACCGCCGACCACTCCCGGAGTACCCTTCCTTTCCTTGATCGTTGGGTGGGGCGGATCTCCCGGGTGTTCCCGGGGGAGTGGAAGGCGGTGCGCGGGTGGGGTCGGGAGGGCTGGAGTTGCCCCCTGGTGACGAGGGTCACGAGGGGAACTCCGCAGACGTCCCGCCCGGCACGGTGTCCTTGGCCCGGCCCATGGACGCGGGTGCCATCGGGCCGGAGCTGGGCTGGGACGCCGAGGCCTGGCGCGAGGTACGGACGCGCGCGCAGCGGGCGGGCCGGGCCTACATCTGGCTGAACCTCGTGGAACAGCGGCTGCGGACCGTCGTGGCCGCCGTCCTGCGGCCCATCTACGAGCCCGTCCACGGCGACGACTGGGTGGTCGCCGCCGCCGGGCCCGCCGGGCAGGAGTGGGTGCAGCGCGCGGTCGCCGTCCGCGAAGTCAGCCGCCGCAAGGGCTACTTGCTCGACCCGGCCGACGACAATGTCCTCAGTTTCCTGACCTTGCCCCAGCTGCGCGAGCTGATGGTGCAGCACTGGCCGTGCTTCGAGCCGTACTTCGACGAGCGCCGTGACGTCGAACTGGCCCTGGACGAGCTGGAGGTGACCCGCAACGTCGTCTCCCGCAACCGCGCCCTGTCCGAGGCGGTCCTCGGCCAGGCCGAGCGTGCCTCGGCCCGGCTGCTGGAGATCCTGGGCGCCGACGGCGACGTGCCGTCCGCCCGCAGGCTCCCCGTCGACGCGGTCGAGGACCTCGTCGGCGACCGGTACGCGGACGTGGTCGCCGTCCACTCCGACCGGGTGCGGCTGCTACGGCAGTTCCCCGCCGAGGACATCTTCGGCGGCGCCCGGCGCCTCGACGCCGTCGGCATCGGCCTCAACCTCCTTGTGCAGAACTTCTCCGGCCGCCGTCTGGTGCGCCTCGCGGAGGCGGGCTGCCGGGTGCGGCTGCTGTTCCTGAACCCGGCCTCCAGCGCGGTCAAGCGGCGCGAGCGCGAACTGGGCATCAAGCGCGGGGAGTTGGGCCGGGCCGTCGAGATGAACATCCTGCACATGCGCCGGGTGCGGTCCCGGCTGCGCGACCCGGGCGCCTTCGAGATCCAGGTCTACGACGAGACCCCGCGCTTCACCGCCTACCTCGTGGACGGCGACGGCGCGGACGGGGTGGCGGTCGTGCAGTCCTATCTGCGCCGCTCCAGGGGGATGGAGGCACCGGTCCTCGTGCTACGCAACGGCAACCGGGTGGTCAAGTCGGGCGATGTGGACGACATCGGACTCTTCCCGACCTACCGCGAGGAGTTCGAGACGGCTTGGGCGGATTCGCGTCCGGTGTCCTGAATGTCAAGCGGAATGCGGTCCTCTGATTGTCAGTGGCCCATGGGAAGGTGGAGACCACTGGGGGAAAGCACCACCAAGAAGGGGGACCGCCCATGGGCTGGCACCGGGAGCTGCTGATCGGCTTCGACCTGGAGACGACGGGCACCGACCCGCGCGAGGCGCGTATCGTCACGGCGGCCGTGATCGAGGTCAGAGACGGACAGCGGCTGGGCCACCGCGAGTGGCTGGCCGACCCGGGCGTGGAGATCCCGGCGGACGCGGTCGCGGTGCACGGCATCAGCAACGAACGCGCGGCCGCGGAGGGCCGCCCCGCCGACCAGGTCGCGGACGCGGTCGCGGACGTGCTCGCGGGCTACTGGAAGACGGGCGTCCCGGTCGTCGCCTACAACGCCGCCTTCGACCTGAGCCTGCTCGCCGCCGAACTGCGCCGCCACGGCCTGCCGTCCCTGCGCGACCGCCTGGGCGGCCTCGACCCGGCCCCGGTGATCGACCCGTACACCATCGACCGCTCGGTGGACCGCTACCGCCGCGGCAAGCGCAACCTCGAAGCGGTCTGCACGGAGTACGGCGTCGCGCTCGACACCGCCCACGACGCCTCCGCCGACGCCCTCGCCGCGGCCCGTCTCGCCTGCGCGATAGCCGCCCGCCACCCCAAGGTCGCGGCCCTCGGCCCGGCCGACCTGCACCGCCGCCAGATCGAGTGGTACGCGGAATGGGCGGCCGACTTCCAGGACTTCCTGCGCCGCAAGGGCGACGCGACCGCGGTGATCGACAGCACCTGGCCGCTGCGCGAGCCGGCCGACGAGACGGTCTGATCAGGCGCGCGGGGAGGTTGTAGCCGGGGGCGGGGTGCCCTCCAAGGGGTGCTGCTCCTCTTCGCGTACGGCGGTCTCGCGCGCCGCGCGGTCGCGGTGGGCGCGTTCCACGGACTGGCCCCAGTAGGTGCCGGCGACCATCAGCACCGCGCCGAGGCCGGTCAGCGCGGTGAAGTGCTCGCCGCCCAGGGCGACGCCGACCACCGCGGCCCAGACCGGCTCGGTGCCGAGGAGCAGGCTCGCCCGGCTGGCCGAGGTGCGCTGGACCGCCCAGGTCTGCGCGAGGAAGGCGAACACACTGCAGAACAGGGCGAGATACAGAAGTTGCGCCCAGGTGGCCGCGTCGGCGTGACCCAGGGCCGGCAGGTCGGGCGCGGCCGGGGTGAGGAACAGCACCGTGCCGACGAGCGTCTGCACGGTCGTGAGGTGCAGCGGCCGTATCGCCCGCCCCGCGGTGAGGCGGCCGACCAGTGCCACATGTCCCGCCCGTACGAAGGCCGCGGCGAGCATCAGCAGATCGCCGAGCCGGGGCGCGTGGAAACCGCCGCCCGCCATGAGCAGCCCCACGGCCAGGACGCACACCCCGGCGGCGACGTAGAAGGCGGGCGGCAGGCCCCGCGGGTGGCCGCTGCGGTCCAGCAGCGGGGTGAGGACGATGGTCAGGCTGATGATGAGCCCCGCGTTGGCGGCACTGGTGTGGGCGACACCGTAGGTCTCCACGACCAGGACGGCGGCCTGGGTCACCCCGAGCGGGAGGCCGACGCGCAGTTCGTCGCGCGTCCAACGGAGCGATCGGCGCCCACGGGTGGCGAGGGCGCCGAGACAGGCGAGTGCGGAGAGGGCGTAGCGGGCGAGGAGTACCAGCAGGACGGGCAGGGCGGTCGTCGCCGTCTGGGCGGAGAGATAACTCGACCCCCAGACGATCGCGACCAGCAGGAGTACCGCATCGGTACGGCGGGCGTCGGACACCCGCCCACCCTGCCCCGAACCGACTCTGAAGCCCAGAGCCAGTTCCTAAAACGATCTTTTAGTGCTCCTACACTGTCGACATGGACGAACGTCAACTGCGGATCCTGCGGGAACTCGGCGAACTGGGCAGCGTCACCGCCGTCGCCGAGGCGCTGCTGGTCACCCCGTCGGCGATCTCGCAGCAGCTGCGGCTGCTCCAGCGGGCGATCCCGGTGCCGCTGACCGAGCGCCAGGGGCGGCGGCTGGTGCTCACCGACGCCGGGCAGACCCTCGCGGGCGCGGCGATCGAGGTGGAGACCGCGCTGGAGCGGGCGCGGCACAGCGTCGAGGAGTTCCTGGAGCGGCCCGACGGCGAGGTGTCGGTGGCCGCCTTCCACAGCGCGGGCGCGGCCTTCTTCCCGCTGCTGCTGCGGGCCCTGGCCGACCCCGGCCGGCCGGTGCTCGCACTCGCCGACGAGGACGTCCCGCAGGAGGACTTCCCCCGCCTGACCCGGACGTACGACATCGTCCTCGCCCACCGCCTGGACCACGCCCCGCCCTGGCCCCGCACGGTGACCGCGACGACCCTCCTGCGCGAACCCCTGGACGTGGCCATGCCCGCGGCCCACCCGCTCGCCGCCAAGCGCCGGGTCACCCCGCGGGACGTGGCGGACGAACCCTGGATCACCGTCCACGACGGCTTCCCGGTGATGGCCACCATCGAGGCGATCGCCGCCACGGCGGGCCGCCCCCTCCGACTGGCCCACCGCATCAACGAGTTCGCGGTGGCGGCGGAGGCGGTCGCGGCGGGCGGCGGCCTGGCCCTGATGCCCCGCTGGACCTCCCGCCCGCACCCGTCCCTGACCCTCAGACCCCTCAGCGGAGTCCGGGCCCGCCGCCACATCGACGCCCTCTGCCGCCCGGAGCGCACCGCCCGCCAAGCGGTCCGCACCGTCCTGCTCGCCCTGCGCTCCGCGGCGGCGACGATCCAGGACCGCGACCGCAGCGGATAGCGTGGGGGGCATGACCGTGTCCGAGGCCGTGCTGCGGTGCGACGACGTAGACGGTCTGCATCGGGCGGCGCTCGAAGCGGGGGCGCGTCCCTGACGGAGCCGACGGGCTCACCGGACGGACTCCCCTCAGAACGAATACCACCGCACCGTCTCGTCGCCGTCCCGCAAGGATGCCACCCGCCGCTCGAACTCGGCCCGCGCCTTGGGGTTCGACGGTGCGTGCTGGGCCACCCACGCGCAGCTCGCCGTCTCCCGGGCCCCGCGCAGCACCCCGCACCCGTCCCACTCCCGCACATCCCAGCCGTAGGCCGAGACGAACCCCTCGTAGGCCGCCGCGGGCAACCCGTACCGGTCCCGGGACAGCGCCATCACCACCAGGTCGTGCTCGCGCAGATCCCCCGAGAACGTCTCCAGGTCGACGAGAACCGGACCCGACGGCCCCACATGCACATTGCGCGGCAGCGCGTCCCCATGGATCGGCCCCGGCGCAAAATGCGGCGTCAACGCGGCCACCGCCGAGGCGAATCCGTCCCGCCGCTCCCGCAGATACTCCGCGTCGGCGGCCGAGACCGCGTCCCCGGCAAGCCTGAGCCACCGCTCGACACCGCCCAGCAGCTCGCGCGGCGGCAGCGCGAACGGCGGCGACGGCAGCGCGTGCACCACCCGCAGCAGTTCGGCCAAATCCCGTGGTTCGGCGGGCCGTACGGCCTCCGGCAACCGGTGCCACACCGTCACCGGGTGTCCCTCGACGAGCAGCGGCTTCGGCTCGGCCGCCCGCACCGCAGGCACGTCCGCCTCCGCGAGCCACACCGCGATGTCCAGCTCCCGCCGGGCGCGGTCGAGGAGTTCGGCGTCCCGGCCGACCTTGACGACCAGGTCACCGGCGGCGAACACGGCGTTCTCGCCCAGCGCGAGCAGCTCCGCGGGCCCCGGCAGCACGCCCGCCGCGGCCAGTACGTCCCGCGCCCGTGCCTCGTCCATCGCCCGGCCTCCCAGTCGCCGTATGCCTTCGTGCGCCGCCGCCGACAACGACGTGATCGCGCCAACCACCGGCCAGTCTCGCATCACCACAGGTCGGCCCGTGTACGCGCTGCCTTGACGGGGCATGGCGCGTTCACGACCATGACGGGGCCCACCGGACTCAGACCGTCACGAGCCGCGCGAAGGAGCCGATTACGTGACATTGGTGACCGCGACGAAGCGGCCGGCCCGGGGCGCCCCGCGCGCCGGAGGGAGACGGGCGTCCGATCACGGAGCCTGGTTCCTGGTGCTGCCCGCCCTGCTCCCGATCCTGGTGCTGAGCGTCGGACCGCTGCTCTACGGCATCCTGCTGGCCTTCACCGACGCCCAGTCGGGCCGCACCCAGGCCACCCGGTGGATCGGCGCCCTCAACTTCCGGGACCTGCTGCACGACACGCTGTTCTGGGAGTCGTTCCGGATCGGGTTGGTGTGGGCGGTCGGCGTGACCGTCCCGCAGTTCCTGCTCGCCCTCGGCCTCGCCCTGCTGCTGAACCAGGACCTGAAGCTGCGCTGGCTCGCCCGCGCCCTCGCGATCATCCCCTGGGCGATGCCCGAGGTCGTCGTCGGCGTGATGTGGCGGCTCGTCTACAACCCGGACGCCGGTGTCCTCAACGAGACCCTGCGCACCCTCGGTCTCGGCGACGGCCACGACTGGCTGAGCGGCCTGTCCACCGCCCTGCCCGCCGTGATCGTCGTCGGCGTCTGGGCGGGGATGCCGACGACCACGGTCGCCCTGCTCGCCGGCCTCCAGAACACCCCGCGCGAACTGCACGAGGCGGCGGCGGTCGACGGGGCCGGCGCCTGGCGGCGCTTCCGCACGGTCACCTGGCCGGCCCTCAGACCGGTCGCCCTCGCCATCGTCGCGCTCAACCTCATCTGGAACTTCAACTCCTTCGCCCTGGTCTACGTGTTGACCAGCGGCGGCCCCGGCGGCCGCACCCGGCTGCCGATGCTCTTCGCCTACGAAGAGGCCTTCCGCTACGGCCAGTTCGGCTACGCGGCCGCCATGGGCTGTGTGATGGTCGCGGTGATCTCGGTGCTGCTCGCCCTCTTCCTGGTGGGCCGGCTCAGGGGAGGTGACGACGCATGAGGACCAGCACGCCGGGCCGCGTCGGACAGTACGTCGCCCTGCTCGCCTATCTCGTCTTCCTCGCCTTCCCGTTCCTCTGGCTCGTCTCCACGGCCTTCAAGTCCCCCCGGGAACTGGGCAGTCTGCACCCCACCTGGATCCCGCGGGAGCCCACCCTCGACAACTTCCGCCAGGCCTTCGACGAACAGCCCCTGCTGCGCGCCGCGGGCAACTCCCTGCTCGCCGCGGTCGCCGCCGCCCTGATCGCCGTACTCGTCGCCACCCCGCTCGCCTACGTCATGGCCCGCCGCCGCACCCTGCTCGCCCGGGCCGCCACCGGCTGGGTGGTGGTCAGCCAGGCCTTCCCGCTGGTGCTGGTGATCATCCCGCTGTTCCTGGTCCTGAAGAACCTGCGGCTCGTCAACTCCCTTGCGGGGCTGGTGCTGGTGTACGTCGTGTGGGCGCTGCCGTTCGCGCTGTGGATGCTCGTCGGATACGTCCGTGCCGTGCCCGTCGAGCTGGAGGAGGCGGCGGCGGTCGACGGCGCCGGACGCCTCAGGACGCTGGTGTCGGTGACCGCGCCGCTGCTGGCGCCCGGGATCGTGGCCACGGGACTGTTCGCCTTCATCACCGCCTGGAACGAGTTCTTCTTCGCCCTGGTGCTGCTCAAGTCCCCGGAGAAACAGACCCTTCCGGTGATCCTCACCCACTTCATCGGCGCGGAGGGCGTCGCCGACCTCGGCCCGCTCGCCGCGGCCGCGTTCCTCGCGACCCTGCCCTCGCTCGTCGTCTTCGCGCTCATCCAACGGCGGATCACGGGAGGCATGATGGCCGGGGCGGTGAAGAGCTGATGCGCGGCTTTGTGAAAGGCACCGTTCTGCTGCTTGCACTGCTGCTCGTGACAGCCTGCACCTCGGGCGGAGGCGGCTCCGACGGCCGGATCACCCTCCGCTTCCAGTCCCTCGCCTGGCAGGAGGAGTCCGTCCAGGCCAACAAGGAACTCGTCGCGGAGTGGAACGCCACCCATCCGGACGTCAAGGTCGAGTACATCCAGGGGAGTTGGGACAGCGTCCACGACCAGCTGCTCACCTCCTTCGAGGGCGGCGAGGCGCCGGACATCATCCACGACGCCTCCGACGACCTCGCGGACTTCGCGTACGGCGGCTACCTCGCCGACCTGACCAACCTGCTGCCCCGGCGGCTCAAGTCGGACATCCCGCAGCGGAGTTGGGAGACGACGACCTTCGGCGACGGCGTCTACGGCGTGCCCTTCCTCCAGGAACCACGTGTGCTCATCGCCAACTCCGACTGGCTGAAGAAGTCGGGCGTACGGATCCCCACCCCCGAACACCCCTGGACCTGGCCGGAGTTCCGGCGGATCACCAAGGAGCTGAGCGGCGACGGCAAGTACGGCGTCGCCTGGCCGCTCAAGGAGCCCGTCTCCGCGACCCTCAACCTCTCCCTCTCGGCGGGCGGACAGCTCTTCCACCGGGGCGCCGACGGCAAGGTCACCGTCCGGTTCGAGAAGGGCGACGAGACCGTGCCGCGCACGATCCACGACCAGGCGGACACCGACCACAGCGCCTCCCCGACCACGCTCGGCAGCGGCGGCTCCGACACCCTGCCCGGCTTCTTCGGCGGCAGGTACGCGATGGTCCCGCTCGGCTTCTCCTACCGTCAGCAGATCGCCCAGCAGGCACCGAAGGGCTTCCGCTGGCAGGTGCTGCCCGCCCCGGCCGGCGCCGACGGGCTCACCCAAGGTGTCAGCCCGCAGACCCTCTCCATCGCCGAGGACAGCCCGCACAAGAAGGAGGCCGCCGCGTTCGTCGACTTCCTGCTCCGGCCGGAGAACATGGTCCGGCTGGCGCTGGGGGACTGGATGCTGCCCACCGGCACCGAGGCCCTGAAGGACCCCGCCCTGCGCACCGCGAAGGACGGCTGGGCCACGGGGACCGACCTCGCCGCCCATCTGCGCTCGGCGCCCGCGCAGTCCGTCCGGGGCTATCCCGAGTGGAAGGACAAGGTCGCGACCCCCGCCTTCCAGGAGTACTACAGCGGGGCGATCGGCCTCGACGAGCTGCGGAAACGGCTGGAGGACGACGGCAATCTGGTGCTGGCCCGCTACCAGCGCTGAAAAACCCGTTGCCCGCGAAGGAGGCCCCGCCCTAGCGTTCCGTCCGTGGCAGCGAACAACGCGATCATCAACACCGGTCTCGGCCGGGGTTTCACGCCTTCCGCACGGAAGCGCCGTGGCCCCGGAGCCCTGACCGGTCCGGGGAGCCACGCCCACCGCCGCTGACCACGCGCGGCCTGGTTCGTTCCTCTCCCACTCTCCTGTCTTCCGGTCAGGGCCTTCGTCTGCCCTCCTCCCCCTTCCGGAAGACAAGGACCGCAGGCCATGGCCCGCCCCACGCGCGTCTCTCGCGCGCTCTCACAGAACTTCCTCGCCGACCCGCGCGCCGCCGCGCGCCTCGCCGACCTCGCCGTGTCCGACCGGGACGCGCTGCTTCTCGAAGTCGGCGCGGGAAAGGGCGCGTTGACCGCGCATCTCGTCCCGCGATGCCGACGGTTACTCGCGTACGAGATCGACGAGCGGCTCGTCCCGGCACTCACCACCCGCTTCTCCGACACGCCCCAAGTCCGCGTTGTGGCGGGGGACTTCCTCCAGGCGCGGCCGCCCCGGACGCCCTTCTCCGTCGTCGGGAACGTGCCGTTCTCCCGTACGTCGGCCATCGTCGACTGGTGTCTGCGAGCTCCGGCCCTCACCGACGCGACACTCCTCACGCAGCTCGAGTACGCGCGTAAACGGACGGGGGAGTACGGGAGTTGGACCCTGCTGACGGTTCTGAGCTGGCCCCGGTACGAGTGGCGGCTGGTGGGGCGGGTCGGGCGGTACAGCTTCCGGCCCGTGCCGCGTGTGGACGCCGGGATCATCCGGATCGAGCGTCGTCGCACACCGCTTATCGCGCCTGCCGCCCTGCCCAGCTGGCGACGGCTGGTGGAACTCGGGTTCTCGGGGGTCGGGGGCTCGTTGCACGCGTCTCTGTGCCGGGAGCATCGACGGCACCGGGTCGATGTGGCGTTTCGCCGCGCCGGGCTCGATCGGGGAGTGCTGGTGGGGGAGGTTCCGCCTGAGCCTTGGCTGCGGATTTACGAGGTGCTGTTCTCGTGAGTGCTTCGTCTGCTGCGCCGTCGTGGCCGGTCGCGCCCACGCGGCGGAGCCGCAAATTGATACGGCCCCGCGCCCCTAAAAGCTCTCCAGTCACCCTTAATCACGTTGTACGAGACGTCTCGTCTCGCCTATGCTCCCCGGCATGACCAGTCGCTCGCACATCGCCATGTTCTCCACCGCCAACCACGGGCACGTGAACCCCAGTCTGGAAGTGATCCGGGAGCTTGTCGCGCGCGGGCACCGGGTCACGTACGCCATCCCGCCGCTGTTCGCAGAAGAAGGTCGGCGAGACCGGGGCGGAGGTGAAGCCCTGGAACTCCACCCTCCCTGGACCCGACGACGATCCGGCCGCCTGGGGAACCGAGCTGCTCGACCACGTCGAGATCTTCCTCGCCGACGCCATCCAGGCGCTGCCGCAGCTCGCCGCGGCCTACGACGGGGACGAACCGGATCTCGTCCTGCACGACATCACCGCCTACCCGGCCCGGGTCCTCGCCCACCGCTGGGGCGTACCGGCGATCTCCCTCTCGCCGAACCTCGTCGCCTGGGAGGGCTACGAGCAGGAGGTCGCCGAGCCGCTGTGGGCCGGGCCGAAGAGCACTGAGCGTGGGAAGGCCTACTACGCCCGATTCCAGGGGTGGTTGGAGGAGAACGGGGTCGATCTGCACCCGGATCCCTTCGCCGGCCGCCCCGACCGCTCCCTCGTCCTGATCCCCAGGGCGCTCCAGCCGAACGCCGACCGGGTCGACGAGCGCGTGTACACCTTCGTCGGCGCCTGCCAGGGCGACCGGAGTTCCCAGGGGGACTGGCAACGGCCGGTCACCGCGGAGAAGGTCGTCCTGGTCTCCCTCGGCTCGTCCTTCACCAAGCGGCCCGACTTCTACCGGCGGTGCGTCGAGGCCTTCGGTGACCTGCCCGGCTGGCACCTCGTGCTCCAGATCGGCAGGCACGTCGACCCGGCCGAGCTGGGCGTCGTACCGGACAACGTCGAAGTCCGCACCTGGGTACCGCAGTTGGCGATCCTCGGGCAGGCCGACCTGTTCGTCACCCACGCCGGCGCGGGCGGCAGCCAGGAGGGACTCGCAACGGCCACGCCGATGATCGCCGTACCGCAGGCCGTCGACCAGTTCGGCAACGCGGACATGCTGGCGGGGCTCGGGGTGGCCCGGCGTATCGACACGGAGGACGCGACCGCGGACGCGCTGCGGGAGGCCGCCCTCGCGCTCGTGGACGATCCCGAAGTCGCCCGGAAACTCAAGGAGATCCAGGCGGAGACGGCCCAGGAGGGCGGTACGCACCGGGCGGCCGACCTCATCGAGGCCGAACTGCGCGGGCGACAGGCATGAGAAGAGGGCCCGTTGGCTCCCCGGTGACCAACGGGCCCTCAGTCCGAGTGGGTCTCAGACCCCTACTCGCTCGCCCTCGTCGTCCCGGGCCGTGGGTGCCAGCACCGCGTCAGCCGCCTCGTCGTGGGTCAGGTCCGGCAGGCGGTGCAGCCACTTCGGCAGGTACCAGTTGCGCTCGCCGAGCAGGGCCATGACCGCCGGGAGCAGCACGCCCCGGATGATCGTGGCGTCGATGAGCACCGCGGCCGCGAGGCCCACGCCCATCTGCTTCATGGACTGCATGGACAGCGTGCCGAAGATCGCGAACACGGCGACCATGATGACCGCGGCACTGGTGACGACCCCGGCCGTGGTGACCACGCCGTGCTGGATCGCGTCCTTCGTCGTCCGGCCCCTGAGGCGCGCTTCGCGGATCCGTGAGACCACGAACACGTGGTAGTCCATGGACAGTCCGAACAGGATCACGAAGAGGAACAGCGGCAGCCAGGTGATGATGGCGCCGACCCCCTCCGCGCCCACCAGCGACGCGCCCCAGCCGTGCTGGAAGACGGCCACGAGGATGCCGTAGGCCGCGCCCACCGACAGCAGGTTGAGCACGATCGAGGTGATCGCGACGGTCAGCGAGCGGAACGACAGCAGCATCAGCACGAAGGCGAAGACCACCACGAACGCGAAGACCGGGACGACCGCTCCGGCCAGCTGGTCGTTGAAGTCCTTGGAACCGGCGACCTGTCCGGTGATCGGCGCCTCAAGTCCCGCCACCTTGCCCAGAGTCGCGGGCCGCACCTCGTCGCGCAGCTTGTCCAGGCTCGCGCCCGCCTTGTCGAGGTCGGAGCCGCCGACCAGCGGGACGTAGACGAAGGCGATGTTCTGCGCGTCGTGCAGCTTGATCTCCACCGGGCCGCGCGAGGCGCCCGACGAGATCGCCTTCTCCTTGAAGTCGGCCAGCGCGCCGGTGACCTCAGGGGCGTTGATGTCCTTCGCCCTGACGATGACCTCGGCCGGCTCGGAGCCGCCGGGGAACGCGTCGTTGACCCGGTTGTAGGTCTGCACGATCGGCAGCGAGTCGCCGAACTCCTGGTCCAGCGTGAGGTTCTGGGTCTTCATGCCGACGGCCGGGGCCGCGATCGCGAGCAGTGCGCCCGCCGCGACGACCACCGAGACCACGGGCTTGGCGAGCACGCCCTTCAGCACGGCCGTCCAGAAGCGGCTCTCCCGCTCACCCGCCGGCTTCTTGCGGCGCAGCCGGCTCTCCGGGTGCAGGAAGGGGATCTTGCCCTTCTCGACCCGCTCGCCCAGCAGCGAGAGCACCGCGGGCAGCACGGTGACCGAGCCGACCATGGCGACCGAGACGACCATCAGCGAGGCCAGGCCCATCGCCTCGAACTCGGCGAGACCGGTGAACAGCATGCCCGCCATCGCCACGCACACCGTGACACCGGAGACGATGATCGCGCGGCCGCTGGTGGCGGCGGCGATCCTGAGCGCGGTCTGCGGGTCCCGGCCGGCCTGCCGCTCCTCGCGCTCACGGCGCAGATAGAACAGGCAGTAGTCGACGCCGACGGCCAGACCGACCAGCAGCATCACCGAGTTGGCGGTGTCGCTCATCGGCATGACATGGCTGACGAGCCCCATCAGACCCATCGTCGCCACGATCGCGCTGACCGCCAGCAGCACCGGCAGCAGCGCCGCGACCACCGCGCCGAAGGCGATGAGCAGGATGCCGAGGGCCACCGGTACGGCGGAGAGTTCCGCCTTCTCGAAGTCGTCGCCGAACGCGTCGGAGAACGTCTTGTTCATGCTGGCGCCGCCGATCTCCTCGATCCGCAGCGACCCGTGCTCCTTCTGCACCCCCTCGACGGCCTTCAGTACCGGCTCGACCCGGTCGCCCGCGGTGTCCGCGTCGCCGCGCATGTCGAACTGCACGAGCGCGCTGCGGCCGTCCTTCGAGATGGTGTCCGTGTCGTACGGCGAGGTCACGTCGGTGACCTTGCCGGTCCCCTCGACCGCCGCGACGACCGCGCCGACGGCGGCCCGGAAGTCGGCGTCGGTCGCCTTGCCGTCCGCGTCCTTGGCCTGGATCAGCACCGACTCACTGGCCGGCTCGTCGATCCCCGCGTCCTCGACGATCTTCGCGGCGGTGTGGGTCTCTCCCTTGAGCTGGTCGCTGTCCTTGACGTCGACCCGGCCGGCCGCCGAACCGAGTCCCATCGCCAGGACGACGAACAGCACCCAGATCCCGACGGCGGCCCAGCGGTGCCGGGCGCTCCAGCCGCCGGCCCGGGCGGCGAGCCCGCGCACCCTCGTGTCTCCGTTCCCCATGACGGGCTAGCCCCCTCGTGAGCGGTGACAGCCCCCTGCCGCCACCTTTCGTTTCGAAGGTATGGGCCCGATAAAACCCTCTCGTCGTGCTGCCCGGTGAAGTGCGAGGGGGTCCCGCTCCTCCGGAGGGACCGCGCGCCCTCCGTACTGGGGAGGAGGGTGACCCTTACATCTAACGGTCCCTGTGCGGGGCGGCGATCGGGGTCCGCGGAAGGATCGTCCTATGGTGTGCGGATGACGACGACGTACGCGGCGCTGCTGCGGGGCATCAACGTGGGCGGCAACAAGAAGGTCCCGATGGCCGAGCTGCGGACCCTGATGGAGGGGCTCGGTCTCGACGACGTCCGGACCTACCTCCAGAGCGGCCAGGCCGTCTTCGCCGCGGACCACGGGGACGAGGACTCCCTGGCCGCCGAGCTTGTGGGGGCCATCGAGAAACGGTTCGGCTTCGCGGTCGGCGTGATCGTCCGCGACCACGCCTACCTCCGCGCGATCGTCGAGAACTGCCCCTTCCCGGCCGCCGACCTGGAGGCCAAGCAGCTCCACGTCACCTACTTCTCCGAGCCGGCCGCCCCCGACCGCTACCAGGAGATCGACCGGGAGACCTATCTGCCCGAGGAGTTCCGCCTCGGCGACCGCGCCCTCTACCTCTACGCCCCGAACGGCCTCGGCCGCTCCAAGCTCGCCGAACACCTCGCCAAGCCCCGCCTGAACAAGGGCCTGATCGCGACGAGCCGCAACTGGAACACCGTGGTCAAGCTGGTGGAGATGACCGAGGGCTGACGGCGGCGGGGCCCGTGTTCATGGCAGCTACACATTGCTGTGCGAGGCTCCTCCCATGCGCTACATCATCATTGGGGCGGGAGCGGTCGGCGGAGCCGTCGGTGGGCGGCTCGCCGGGGCGGGGCACGAGGTCGTCCTGGTCGCGCGGGGCGCGCACCATGCGGCGCTCAGGGACGGCGGGCTACGACTGCGGGTACCGGAGGGCGAGTTCACGTACCGGCTGCCGGTCGTGGCCGGGCCCGGCGAACTCGGCGAACTACGCGCCGACGACGTCCTCGTCCTCGCCGTGAAGACCCAGGACACCGAGGCCGCCCTCGGCGCCTGGGGCCCGGCACCGGTCGCCGGTGGCGGCACGGCGGCCGAGCGGCTGCCGCTGCTCGTCGCGCAGAACGGCGTCGAGGGACAGCGGATCGCCCTGCGCCGCTTCCGCCAGGTGTACGGCGTCTGCGTCTGGCTGCCGGCGACCTTCGTGGAACCCGGGGCGGTCTCGGCCGCGGGCAGCCCGCTCACCGGCATCCTGCACCTGGGCCGGTACCCGCACGGCCCCGCCGAGATCCTGCACCGGATCGCCGCCGACCTGGAGAAGGCGCGGTTCGAGGCGCCGGTGACAGCGGAGGTGGGTCGCTGGCAGTACGCCAAGCTGCTCAGCAACCTGGCCAACGCGGTCGAGGCGGTCAGCGGGCCCCTCGCCGACGAAGAGGCCCTCGCCTTCGTCGACCGGGTGCGGGCCGAGGGCGCCGCCGTGCTCGACGCGGCGGGGATCGCGTACGCGAGCGTCGAGGAGCAGCGGAGCACGCGCGGCAACAAGGTCGACCTGGTCCCCCTCGACGGCGCCCCGCGCGGAGGCGGCTCCACCTGGCAATCCCTCGCCCGCGCCACCGGCACCATCGAAGCCGACTACCTCAACGGCGAGATCGTCCTCCTCGGCCGTCTGCACAACATCCCGACCCCGCTGAACGAACTCCTGCAGAGCCTCGCCAACACCTTTGCCAGGGAACGCCGTTCGGCCGGATCGATGCCGGTGGGGGAACTGGTCCGGCTGGCCGACGAAGCCGTAGCGAAGCAGCCGCCCGACACACCGCTCACGCGCTGACCGACACCAACACCCGCCTCGCGGCCGCCGTCTCGTACCGCTCCAGCACCACCCGCGCCACCTCCGGTGCGGGCCCGAGTACGTCCGCGAGGACATCCGCCTCCGCCGCCCCCCGGGCAATGCGGTCGGGCAGGAAGCCGGGCGCGAGGACGTACGGGGCGACGGCGACCCGGGCGCACCCGAGCGCCCTCAACTCCCGTACCGCGTCCTCCGTGCGGGGCAGTGCCGCGGAGGCGAACGCAGGTCGCACGGCGCACCAACCGGTGTGCCGCCACTCCCGCGCGATGTCAGCGATCACTGCGATCGCCTCCGGGTCGGTGGACCCCGCCGAGGCCAGCACGACCCCGGTCGAGGACTTGTCGGCGGGCGTCAACCCCGCCTCGTACAAACGGCGTTCGAGCGCGGACAGGAGCAGCGGGGACGGGCCGAGCACCTCCGCCTGCCGGATCCGCAGCTGCGGCGGCGCGTCCCGCAGGACCGCCGGGATGTCCGCCTTCGCGTGGAACGCACGCGTCAACAGCAGCGGCAGGGCTACGACGTCACGCACGCCCTCGGCCGCCAGTGACTCCAACACCCCCTGCACCGAAGGGATGTTGAAGTCCAGGAAGCCGGTCTCAACCCGCACGCCGGGGCGCAGGGCGCGCACCCGCCGTACGAGGGCGTGCACCGTCGCGGCGTGCCGCGGATCGCGGCTGCCGTGGGCGATGACGAGGAGGACCGGCTTCATGGGATCAGCTCTTCACCAGCAGACCGCGGCTGCGCAGCACCCACCGCTCCAGCGGACTGAAGATCAGCAGGTCGATCGCGATGCCGACGAACAGGATGAGCAGGATGGCGAGGAAGACCGTGGCCATGCTGCTGTTGGTGCGGCCCACCTCCAGGAGCTGGCCGAGGCCCATGCCCATGTCCGGGGACTGGGCGATGATCTCGGCGGCCATCAGCGACCGCCACGAGAACGCCCAGCCCTGCTTCAGACCGGCCACATAGCCGGGCAGCGCCGCCGGCATCACGATGTGCCAGGTGCCGCGCAGGCCCGTCGCGCCCAGGGTGCGTCCCGCGCGCAGGAACAGCGGGGGCACCTGGTCGACGCCCGACACCAGACCGTTGGCGATCGAGGGGACGGCGCCGAGCAGGATCACCGTGAACATCACGGAGTTGTTCAGGCCCAGCCAGATCACGGCGGGCGCGACCCACGCCACCGACGGCAGCGACTGGAGACCGGACAGGATCGGTCCGAACGCGGCGCGGACGAACTTCACCCGCGCCACCACCAGTCCCAGTGGCGTCCCGATGACCAGCGCCAGCAGGAAGCCGAGCAGGCCGCGGGAGACGCTGCCCCAGATGTACTCGAGGAGGGTCCCCTTGAGCCACTGGTCCTCGACCTCACCCCAGACGTCGGCCGGGGAGGGCAGCTTCGACGGGTTGTCGACGACCGGGTAGAGCAGGCTCCAGGCCGCCAGCACCACGACGACGGCGATGATGGGCGGCAGGATCTTGGTCTTGAAGGTCTCGCTGAAGGGCGGACGGCCGGTGGCCGTGGTCTCCAGCGCGTCGAGGCCCGCCTCGACACTCCCGGAGTCCTGCTCCGGCGTCGTCTCAGTGCTGGCCATGACGGCGGATCTCCCCACGCAGTTCTTCGGTGATCTCACGGGCCAGTTCGGCCACGGGCGCGTCCTCGATGCGACGCGGCTGCGGGATGTCGACCGTCCACTCGCGCGCGATCCGGCCCGGCCGGGACGACAGCAGGATCACCCGCTGGGCGAGCCGCACCGCCTCGCGCACGTTGTGCGTGACGAAGAGGACGGACACGCCGGTCTCCGTCCAGATCCGGGTCAGCTCGTCGTGCAGCACGTCCCGCGTGATGGCGTCGAGAGCCGAGAACGGCTCGTCCATCAGCAGCAGGTTGCTCTCCTGGGCGAGGGCCCGGGCCAGCGCCGCGCGCTGGCGCATACCGCCCGACAGTTCGTGGACGCGCTTGCCGTACGCGCCCTTGAGGCGGACGAGTTCGAGCAGCTGCTCGGTCCTCTCGCGCCGTTCGTTCTTCGGAACTCCCCTGAGCTTGAGGGCGAGTTCGATGTTCTTGCCCGCGGTCAGCCACGGGAAGAGAGCGTGCTCCTGGAACATCAGGGCCGGCCGGCCGTCCGTCGCGATGGAGCCGACGGTCGGCAGGTCCAGTCCGGCCACCAGGTTGAGCAGGGTGGACTTGCCGCAGCCCGAGGCCCCCAGGAGGGTGACGAACTCGCCGGGCGCGACATCGATGCTGATGTCGTCCAGGACGAGCTGCTGCCCGCCCGGTCCTGCGAAGGACTTCGAGACGTGCTCAAGGCGAGCGGCGTACTCCACCGACTCCTCGGCCTTGGCGAAGGTCGTTGCCATGGTCGTCACCTCCTGGGAACTCGTCGGGCGGGAATCAGCTGGTGCCGAGACCGGCGGCGTCGACCGGGCTGTCGCCCTCTGCCTTCAGGATCTTGTTGAGGATCGTGAGGTCGTAGATGCCCTTCAGGTCCGGCTTCTCCAGCAGGCCCGCCTTGACCGCGTGCTCCGCCTCGGTGTTGAGGGTGGCGGCCAGCGGGTCGTCGGTGAACTGGATGGACTTCCACGCCGGGTCCAGGACGTTCGCCTTGAGCGCCTTGCCGGAGTCGGCCTCCAGCTGCTTGTTGGCCGCGGCCTTCGCCTGGTCGGGGTTGGCGTTGATCCACTTGTTGGCCTCGACCGCGGCCTTCAGGACCGCCTCGACCGCCTTCGGGTGCTCCTTGAGGAAGGCCTGCCGCACGATGATGTTCGTGATCACGAACTTCTTGTCCGGCCACAGCGACGCCTCGTCGAGCAGCACCTTGGCGCCCTCGGCGACCAGCTTGGACGCGGTCGGCTCCGGCACCCAGGCGCCGTCGATGGCACCGGACGCGTAGGCGTCGGGGGTGATCTTGTTGTCGGTGCGGACCACCGACACATCGCCCTTGCCGGTGTCGGCGTCGACCTTCCAGCCCTGGTCGGCGATCCAGTTGAGGAACGCGACGTCCTGGGTGTTGCCCAGCTGCGGGGTCGCGATCTTCTTGCCCTTGACGTCCTTCAGGGACTTGATCTTCTTCGGGTTGACGACCAGCTTCACGCCACCGGACGCCGAACCGCCGATGATGCGCAGGTTGGTGCCGTTCGCCTTGGTGTAACCGTTGATCGCCGGGGACGGGCCGATCCAGCCGATGTCGATGGAGCCCGAGTTGAGCGCCTCGATCTCCGAGGGACCGGCGTTGAAGATCTGGTACGCGGCCTTGGTGGCGCCCAGTTCCTTCTGGAAGAGGCCCTGCTGGCGGGCGACGAGCGCGGTGCCGTGGGTCAGGTTGCCGAAGTAGCCGATCTTGACGGAGCCGAGGCCGTCGATCTTCGACGCTCCGGCGGCGACCTTCTCCTTGGCGTTGTCGGAGGTGGACTCGGAGCCATAGCCGCAAGCGGCGAGGGTGAGCAGCGGAAGCGCGGCGATGACCGCGAAGGAGCGGCGAAGAGCGGATGAAGCAGGCACGGGAGGTGTTCCTCTCGGAGGCCCGGCGGTCACGGTCTCTCAGGTCGTGGCCGGGAGGTCGGCAGGTTTGCGTCTACGGCTGTGGGGGGACGGGGCGCGCAAGCGGTGCGCGTACGTCAACGCACACATCGCGCCACTCCGCCCTGCCCGCTGCCGAGCGCGCCGCTGCCTACACGGCCGCCCTCCTTCGCGAACGTGGAGTAGTAGTCGGTGGAGTTCATGTCAGAAGTCCCACCCGTCGTCCTCGGCCGCGTCCTTGACGGGCTCGGGGGACGCGAACGACTCGCCGACCATGCCCGCGGTGAGCGTGGTGCCGTCGTTGGGGTCGATCAGGATGAACGAGCCCGTACGGCGGGAGTCGGCGTAGGAGTCCACCGGCAGCGGTTCCGCGGTGCGGATCTTCACGCGGCCGATGTCGTTGGCGACGAGCTGTCCCGGGTGCGGGTGCAGGGACAGGTCGTCGAGCGTGAGACGGGAGGGGATGTCCTTGACGATCGCCTTCACCGTGCGGGTGCCGTGCTTGAGGAGCACCCGGTGGCCGACGGTCAGCGGGGCGTCGGCGACATGGCACACCGTCGCCTCGATGTCCTGGGTGGTCGGCGGCGCGTCCTTGCTGGGCACGATGAGGTCGCCGCGCGAGATGTCGATGTCGTCCTCCAGGAGGACGGTCACCGACTGGGTGGTCCAGGCGACGTCGACGGACTGGCCGAGGAGGTCGATGCCGGCGATCTTCGAGGCGTGACCCGAGGGCAGCACGGTGACCGCCTCACCGACGCGGAACGAACCGGCGGCGATCTGCCCGGCGTACCCTCGGTAGTCGGGGTGCTCGGCGGTCTGCGGCCGGATCACGTACTGCACGGGCAGCCGCGCGTGGCAGTGGCTCAGGTCGTGGGTGACCGGGACCGTCTCCAGGTGCTCCAGGACGGTCGGGCCGCCGTACCAGTCCATGTTCGCGGACGGCTCCACCACGTTGTCCCCGGCGAGCGCCGAGATCGGGATCGCGGTGACCTCGGGGACGCCCAGCTCGGTCGCGTACGCCGTGAACTCCTCGGCGATCGCCGCGAAGACGGGCTCCTGGTAGTCGACCAGGTCCATCTTGTTGACGGCGAGCACCACGTGCGGGACGCGCAGCAGCGCCGCGAGGGCCGCGTGCCGGCGGGTCTGCTCCACGACGCCGTTGCGGGCGTCGATCAGGATCACCGTCAGCTCGGCGGTGGAGGCACCCGTCACCATGTTGCGGGTGTACTGCACGTGGCCGGGGGTGTCGGCGAGGATGAACCGCCTGCGAGGAGTGGCGAAGTAACGGTACGCCACGTCGATCGTGATGCCCTGCTCGCGCTCGGCCCGCAGGCCGTCGGTGAGGAGTGCGAGGTCGGGCGCTTCCTGGCCACGGCTGGCAGAAGCGCGTTCGACGGCCTCCAGCTGGTCGGTGAGGACCGACTTGGAGTCGTGCAGCAGCCGTCCGACCAGCGTGGACTTGCCGTCGTCGACGGAGCCCGCGGTCGCGAACCGCAGCAGGGTCGTCTCCGAGAGCACCTCGGAAGTGGTCGTGCTCATCTCTAGAAGTACCCTTCGCGCTTACGGTCTTCCATCGCCGCCTCGGACATCTTGTCGTCGGCGCGCGTGGCACCCCGCTCGGTCAGCCGGGATGCGGCGATCTCCGTGATGACCTGCTCCAGCGTCACCGCGTCGGAGTCGACCGCGCCCGTGCAGGACATGTCCCCGACGGTCCGGTAGCGCACCAGCCGCTTCTCGACGGTCTCGCCGTCCTTGGGCCCGCCCCACTCGCCGGCGGTCAGCCACATGCCACTGCGCGAGAACACCTCACGCTCGTGCGCGAAGTAGATCTCCGGCAGTGCGATGCCCTCGCGGGCGATGTACTGCCAGACGTCCAGCTCGGTCCAGTTGGACAGCGGGAAGACGCGGACGTGCTCGCCGGGGGCGTGGCGGCCGTTGTACAGGTTCCACAGCTCGGGACGCTGGCGGCGCGGGTCCCACTGCGAGAACTCGTCGCGCAGCGAGAACACGCGTTCCTTGGCGCGGGCCTTCTCCTCGTCCCGGCGGCCACCGCCGAAGACCGCGTCGAACTTCTCCGCCTGGATCTTCTCCGTCAACGGCAGCGTCTGGAGTGGGTTCCGCGTCCCGTCGGGACGTTCCTTCAGCACACCGCGGTCGATGTAGTCCTGTACGGAGGCCACATGGAGGCGCAGCCCATGTGCGGCGACCACACGGTCGCGGTACTCCAGGACTTCGGGGAAGTTGTGTCCGGTGTCCACATGGAGGAGAGAGAAGGGCACAGCGGCGGGGGCGAACGCCTTGAGCGCCAGGTGCAGCATGACGATGGAGTCCTTGCCGCCGGAGAAGAGAATCACCGGCCGCTCGAACTCGCCCGCCACCTCACGGAAGATGTGGACCGCCTCGGACTCCAGCGCGTCCAGGTGGGACAGGGCGTACGGGGCTTCCGTGCCCTCCTCCACCGCGGCGACGGTCGTCGTCATGCCAGTCCCCTCTCGGTGAGCAGCGCGTGGACCGCGGCCGCGGACTCCTGGACGGTCTGGTGCTGGGACTCGATCCGCAGATCGGGCGACTCGGGCTCCTCGTAGGGGTCGTCGACGCCGGTCAGCCCGGACAGCTCGCCCGCGGCCTGCTTGGCGTACAGACCCTTCACATCGCGTACGGAGCACACCTCGACCGGAGTCGCCACGTGCACCTCGATGTACGCGGCGCCGCTCTCCTGGTGGCGCTTGCGCACCGCCTCACGGCTGTCGGCGTACGGCGCGATGACCGGGACCAGCGCCTTGACGCCGTTGCGGGCCAGCAGCTCGGCGAGGAAGCCGATGCGCTGCACGTTGGTGTGCCGGTCCTCGCGGCTGAAGCCGAGGCCCGCGGAGATGAACTCGCGGATCTCGTCGCCGTCGAGCACCTCGACGAGGTGGCCCTCCTCGCGCAGCCGGCCGGCCAGCTCGTACGCGATGGTGGTCTTGCCGGCACTCGGCAGACCCGTGAGCCAGACGGTGGCTCCGGTCGTCACGTGTGACTCCTTGTCCGTGGTGGTCATCAGTGCAGCCCGCACTCGGTCTTGGCCCGGCCCGCCCAGCGCCCGGCGCGCGCGTCCTCGCCCTCCAGGACCCGGCGGGTGCAGGGGGCGCAGCCGACGGACGCGTAGCCGTCCATCAGCAGGGGGTTGGTGAGCACGCCGTGCTCCTGGACGTACGCGTCCACGTCGTCCTGGGTCCAGCGGGCGATCGGGGAGATCTTGACCTTCTGGCGCTTCTCGTCCCAGCCGACGACCGGGGTGTTGGCCCGGGTCGGGGACTCGTCGCGGCGCAGGCCGGTCGCCCAGGCCACGTAGTCCTTCAGGCCCCGCTCCAGCGGCTCGACCTTGCGGAGCTTGCAGCACAGGTCGGGGTCGCGGTCGTGCAGCTTGGGGCCGTACTCGGCGTCCTGCTCGGCGACCGTCCGGCGCGGGGTGAGCGTGATGACGTTGACGTCCATCACGGCCTCGACGGCGTCCCGGGTGCCGATGGTCTCCTCGAAGTGGTAGCCGGTGTCGAGGAAGACGACGTCCACGCCCTTCATCGCGCGGGACGCGAGGTGCGCGACCACCGCGTCCTCCATCGAGGAGGTCACGCAGAAACGCTTGCCGAAGGTGTCGACGGCCCACCGGAGGATCTCCAGCGCGGAGGCGTCCTCCAGGTCGCGGCCCGCCTGCTCGGCGAGGGCCTTGAGGTCGTCGGTCGTGCGCTCTTCCTGAATCGCGGTCATATCTGTTGTCCCCCTGCGTCGTTGTGCTGAAGGCCCCGGGCGAGGAGCCCGAGGAACTTCAACTGGAATGCGCGGTTGCACGCCGCGCATTCCCAGGCGCCGTGGCCCTGCTCGTGGGGACGCAGGTCCTCGTCGCCGCAGTACGGGCAGTAGAACGGGGCGGCCCGCTCGCTCATGAGAGGGCCTCCTCGCTGGCACGAGAGGCCCAGGCGGCGAAGCGCTCGCCCTCCTCGCGCTCGGCCTGGAAGCGCTTGAGCACGCGCTCGACGTAGTCGGGCAGCTCCTCGGAGGTGACCTTCAGGCCACGGACCTTGCGGCCGAAACCGGCCTCCAGGCCCAGCGCGCCACCGAGGTGCACCTGGTAGCCCTCGACCTGCTCGCCCCGGTCGTTGAGGACTAGCTGGCCCTTGAGACCGATGTCCGCCACCTGGATACGGGCGCAGGCGTTCGGGCAGCCGTTGAGGTTGATGGTGAGCGGCTCGTCGAAGTCCGGGATCCGGCGCTCCAGTTCGTCGATCAGCTGGGAGCCGCGCGCCTTGGTCTCGACGATGGCGAGCTTGCAGTACTCGATGCCGGTGCAGGCCATGGTGCCGCGCCGGAACGACGAGGGCTTCGCCGTCAGGTCCAGCGCCTCCAGGGCCTCGACCAGTGGCTCGACCTGCGCCTCCTCGACGTCGAGGACGATCATCTTCTGCTCGACGGTGGTACGGACCCGGCCCGAGCCGTGTGCCTCGGCGACCTCGGCGATCTTCGTGAGGGTGGCGCCGTCGACGCGGCCGACGCGCGGGGCGAAGCCGACGTAGTAGCGGCCGTCCTTCTGCTTGTGCACACCGACGTGGTCACGCCAGCGGCCCGAGGGCTCGGCGGGCGCGGGGCCGTCGACGAGCTTGCGCTTGAGGTAGTCGTCCTCCAGGACCTGGCGGAACTTCTCCGGGCCCCAGTCGGCGACCAGGAACTTCAGACGGGCGCGGGTGCGCAGCCGCCGGTAGCCCCAGTCACGGAAGATGCCGACCACACCGGCCCACACCTCGGGCACCTCGTCCAACGGCACCCAGGCGCCCAGCCGGACGCCGAGCTTCGGGTTGGTGGACAGGCCGCCGCCGACCCACAGGTCGAAGCCGGGGCCGTGCTCGGGGTGTTCGACACCGACGAAGGCGATGTCGTTGATCTCGTGGACCACGTCCAGGAGCGGGGATCCCGAGATCGCCGTCTTGAACTTGCGCGGCAGGTTGGAGAACTCCTTGCTGCCGATGTACCGCTCGTGGATCTCGTCGATCGCCCAGCTGCCGTCGATGATCTCGTCCTCGGCGATGCCGGCGACCGGAGAGCCGATGACGACACGCGGGCAGTCGCCGCAGGCCTCGGTGGTGGAGAGACCGACCGCCTCCAGGCGGTTCCAGATCTCCGGGACGTCCTCGATGCGGATCCAGTGCAGCTGGATGTTCTGCCGGTCGGTGACGTCGGCGCTGCCCCGGGCGAACTCCTGCGAGATCTCGCCGATCACCCGCAGCTGCTGGGTGGTGAGGCGTCCGCCGTCGATCCGCACCCGCAGCATGAAGTACTTGTCGTCCAGCTCCTCCGGCTCCAGGACCGCGGTCTTGCCGCCGTCGATCCCGGGCTTGCGCTGGGTGTACAGCCCCCACCAGCGCATCCGTCCGCGCAGGTCGTTGGGGTCGATCGAGTCGAAGCCGCGCTTCGAGTAGATCGTCTCAATGCGTGTCCGCACATTGAGACCGTCGTCGTCCTTCTTGAACTGCTCGTTGCCGTTCAGCGGGGTGTGGTGCCCCGCGGCCCACTGACCCTCGCCGCGGTGACGGCTCACCTTGCGGCGGGGCGCTGCGGCAGCAGGGTTCTGCGGGGTGGCGGCCATGGTTCTACGTCCTTCGGGACAGGCGGGAAAATCGGCTCTGACCTGCGCGTTCGGGCGCATGAGTAGTCATGCGCGACAGTGCGCAGACAGGAGAACGGGGGGAGGTACCGGGTGACGCTGCGGCTCGTCAGCGCACCGGACAGATGGCGCTGGACATGCGGCCGAGGTCGACGTGCCGCCGACTCACCAAGGCAATTCCAGTTCCAGACATGACGAAAGCGTGTCACGGAGATCTGGACACAGTCCAGCTTCGTCCGAGATGCGGACACCCTTGTCTCGAACTACGAGACAAGGGTGTTGTCGGTCACATGCGCTGCACGCTGTCTTGTCCGCGCAGGTCAGACCGGGTATGCGCCCGGCCAGGGGCCCGGCGCGGCCACCTCGGCCTCCTCCTCGACCTTGGTGTCGAAGAGCTTGAAGCCACGGCGCTGGTAGTTGCCCATCGCGTGCTCGCCGTCCTTGCTGCAGGTGTGCAGCCACACCCGCTTGGTGTCCGTCAGCCCAGGCCAGCGGTCCGCGAGGTCCCAGGCGCGGGCGGCGCCGTAGGAGAGGAGGTGGCCGCCGATCCGCCTGCCGCGGAACGCCGGGATCAGGCCGAAGTACTCGATCTCCACGACCCCGTCGTCCTGCGGGGACAGCTCCACGTATCCGGCGGGGGTGCCGTGGTCGTAGGCGACCCAGGTCTCCACGCCCGGGCGCTCCAGGTGCTCCTCCCACTGGGCGTACGTCCAGGTCAGGCGGTCGGTCCAGAGGATGTCGCCGCCGACGGACGCGTACAGGAATCGGCTGAACTCGGGGGAGGGGACTTCGGCGCGGACGATTTTTACGTCGCCCTCCGGGGGTTCGGCCGGGAGGAGGTCTGTGGGGGCGGTCTGTTCCAGGGACCAGGTGGTCACGGCGATGTTGGGCATGGCCGACAGGGAATCATCCGGCCGACGGGTATGTCGACGTGACCCGTACTACTTCATCGCCCGGTCCAGGGACGCCAGCGGTGTCGCGAAGAGTGTGCGGCCCGACTGGGACCAGACCTCGCCGGTCTCCTCCCAGTAGGAGAGGGACTCGGCGCCGGTGCTCCAGCAGGTGCGGGTGTCGGCGTCCTCGCCGCACCGGGTGGCCTTCGCGCCGGACAGGTCCTGGCGCCACAGCGTGCCGCGCTCGTCCCCGGAGTCGGCGGACCGGGCGAGGTACCAGCGCGAGGCGTACGACAGGACCGGACCGGAGCCGGGCGCCTTCGTCTCGTACGCCTCGGTCACCCGGGAGTAGCCCTTCGCGTCGGTGGCGAGGAGACCGGCGCGCGCCGGGGAGCTGCTGAAGTCGTAGCGCCACAGCCGCGCGTCCCGGTCGTCGGCCGTGGACACCCAGTCGCTCGCGACCAGGCTGTCCGGCCTGGTGCTGCGGTCCAGGGAGAGGTAGTCGGGGTGTACGGCGCCCTCCTGGCCGGTCATCCGGTAGGAGCCGACGGCGGGCAGCACCCACCGCGCGCCGTGCGCCGACCAGCCGCCGCGCACCCGGCCGACCGCGCCGCTGTTCACGGTGGCGCGCTGGACGCGGTCCATGTCGTACACGTACACCGCGTCCTCGCCGGTGCCGCCGGCGGTGACCAGGAGCTTGTCCTGGTACCAGACCATGCCGGAGACCTGGGAGACCAGACCGCGGAAGTCGTTGCCGCCGTCGACCGGGACGGCGAGCAGCACCCAGGCGTAGGAGAGCCGGCCGCGGTCGTCGGCGTTGACGAAGGCGACCCGGGCCAGACCGCCGTCGTCGGCCGCGGTGCCGGTGCGGGACCAGGCGGAGAGGATCACCCGGTGGGCGCCCCAGCGGCCGTCGTCGTCGGCGTCCCCGGAGGTGGTGACGGCGCCGGGCCGCCAGGAGCGGGTGTCGTCGGCGTCCCAGCAGTAGGCGGCGGTGGCCGTGGGCGCGACGGGCAGGGCCCTGCGCTCGCCGGGCGTGCAGTCGATCGCGTCCCGCAGGTCGCGCTCGGCGGAGTCGAGGACGGAGCTCACACCGGTCGGACGGCCCATGGCGGCGCTGAGCCGGTCCAGCGTGCGCTGCGGGACCAGCTCTTCCTTCAGCCGCAGCGGGGCGGTGTCGGCCGCCGAGGTGAGCGGCTTGAGGGCCCCCGGGTTGACCGTGACGGTGGCCTGCGAGGCGCTGATCATGGTGGCGGCAGCGGTCAGCGCGAGGGCGGTCCCGGCCAGGAACGCGCGTACCGCACGGCCCCGCTTCTGCCGGCGATGTCGGCCACGATGCTTCATCTGTCCTCCCGAGGCGAGCCAACTGCGGTCATTGGTCTGCGTGTTGACCAAAGGAGCAGGTGGGGTGGCCCGTAGAGGGATGCTACGGCAGTTGAGGGCCGTAGTGGACGAAGACCCTGCAATTATGCGGAAGATGCGTGGATCCGGGCCCGGGTGACGGCGGGAGCCGTGGAGTGCGGGAGCAAATCCGCGGGGTGGGCGGGGAGGGTGATCTCGACCTCCGCGTCCTCGCAGAAACGATACGGCCGATGGTCCAGAAACGCCCCGAGATACCGCCGTACCCGGGACATCTCGGCCCGCACCGTCACGGTGCGGCCCGCGTCGCCGAACATGTCCTCGGCCAGGCCCGCCGCGCTGCGGCCCGTGCGGTGCAGGGCGAGGAGGTAGAGCAACTCGGCGTGCCGGGGGCTCAGTTCGTGGCTCCAGGAGCCCGCGCCGCCGAACACCGTCACCGACCAGCGGCGTGGATGCGCGAGGTCGAGCACGATCCGGGTGACGGCGTGCGGCTCGGGTTCGTCGCCGGCGCGGATCAACCAGCCGCCCGCGAGCGGCTCCAGGGTGCACAGGCCGAGCGCGGGCAGCCATCGGCGGCCCGGCGTGGGCGACTTGGGCAGCGCGATGCGGTTCGGGTACGGCATTCCGCTCACCGCCGCCGTCCAGCCGTCGCGGTCCACCACCAGGGCGCGGCCGCTCAGCCGGGCGAGCACCGGGGCGGCCACCGCGCGCAGTTGCTCCAGCGACGACATGTGCCGTTCGCGCAGACGGGCCTCGGCGAGCTTGGCGACCGAGTCGACCCAGGCGAGGGTGGCCGGGTGCATGGTCTCCAGCGGGCCGCTCACGTCGACCACGCCGATCAGCCGGCCGTCGCGCGGGTCCGTGATGGGGGCGCCGGCGCAGGTCCAGGAGGCGAGCGCGCGCAACGGGTGCTCGGTGGCGACCACTTGCACGGGGCGGCGGACCACGGCCGGGGTGCCGACACCGTTGGTCCCGACGACGTCCTCGCGCCAGTCGGTGCCGACCTCGATGCCGTAGCCGTCGGCGCGGCGCAGCACGGAGGCGCTGCCCTCGCGCCACAGGGCGCGGCCCTCGGCGTCCGCGATCAGCACGATGTGGCGGGAGACGTCGGCGACCGAGACGAGGCCCTCCCGTAACACCGGCAGGACGTGGCGCAGGGGGGTGGTCTCGCGGCGGCGCTCGATCTCCGCGTGCGGCAGCAGGCCGGTGCGCAGGTCGTGGTCGGGGTCGATGCCGTCGCGGCCCAGCCGCTCCCAGGAGGCCTCGATGACCGGGCGCCGGGGTGCCCGTGGACGGGAGACGGGGCGCCGCGTCGTGTCCACGGGTGGGTTCGCCACGGAGTCCTCCAGATTGACGGTCTGTCTCATAGTGCCGGTCGGAGCGGGCGCGGGGGTGCGGTTCGGGGAGAGAGGACAGCAAGTTGCAACCTCTTGCAACCCTGGTGGTCCGCTCCGCCCTGTCCGAAAATTGTCCAACGCCGTCGCAGCGGCGTAAGAGGCCTTGAACGGGCCGTCTCGGGGGTGGTGCCGTGTCGGCGCAGCACCACCCCCGACTTCAGAGCGTGTGCCGCCGGGGGCACGGCCGGTGATGCTCCGGCAATCCCCTGGAAGCGCGTGCTCTCCTCGATGTTGTGATGCAGGCCATGTCGCCGCGGAACGCTCGCGAGCTCCGACGGATCGTCGGTTGAAGACCAGCGCTCAGAGTTCCGGCCGGGCCCGCTCCACCAAGGACTTGAGGGGCAGGCCCGGGGGCAGGGTGCCGAAGGTTGTGCCCGCGTCGTTGCCCAGGCGGGAGGCGCAGAAGGTGTCGGCTACCTCCGGGGGTGCGTGGCGGATCAGGAGAGACGCCTGGAGGATCAGGGAGAGGCGTTCGGTCAGGCGCCTTGCCCGGGGTTCGACGTCCTCCAGGTCGGCCAGTTCGGTGAAGAGGTCCTTGACCGCCGCGTCCAGGCGATGGTCGGCGCCCCGGGTCTCGCCGATCTCCAGCAGGTAGGCGTTCAGGGCCTCCGGCTCGCGGCGCAGCGCACGCAGGACGTCCAGCGCCTGGACATTGCCCGCGCCCTCCCACACGGAGTTGAGCGGGGACTCGCGGACCAGGCGGGGCAGCCCGGACTCCTCGACGTAGCCGTTGCCGCCCAGGCACTCCGCGGCCTCGACCGTCACCGGCGTGCAGCGCTTGGTGACCCAGTACTTCGCGGCCGGCACCGCGATCCTCAGCAGCGCCCGCTCCTGCTCGGACCCGTCGTCGTACGCGGCGGCCAGCCGCAGCGCCAGCGTCGTCGCCGCCTCCGACTCCAGCGCGAGGTCGGCCAGGACGTTGCGCATGAGCGGCTTGTCGAGAAGCCTGCCGCCGAAGGCCTCGCGGTGGGCGCAGTGGTGGACCGCCTGGGCCACCGCCTGCCGCATCAGACCGGCAGATCCGAGGACGCAGTCCAGCCGGGTCGCCGCGACCATCTCGATGATGGTGGAAACCCCGCGCCCCTCCTCGCCGACCCGGCGCGCCCAGGTGCCGTCGAACTCGACCTCCGCGGAGGCGTTGGAGCGGTTGCCGAGCTTGTCCTTGAGCCGCTGGAGCAGGAACGTGTTGCGGCTGCCGTCCGCCAGGACCCGGGGGACCAGGAAGCAGGTGAGACCGTCCGGCGCCTGGGCGAGGACCAGGAAGCCGTCGGACATCGGGGCCGAGCAGAACCACTTGTGCCCGGTCAGCGTGTACGTCCCGGACTCGGCGAGCGGCCGGGCCGCGGTGGTGTTCGCGCGGACGTCGCTGCCGCCCTGCTTCTCCGTCATGCCCATCCCGAACAGGGCCCCGGCCTTCAGGTGGGCGGGCCGCAGCTCCCGGTCGTAGACCATGGAGGTCAGCCGCGGCTCCCACTCGGCGGCCAGCTCCGGGTCGGTGCGCAGCGCGGGGACGGCCGCGTGGGTCATCGACAGCGGACAGCAGTTGCCCGCCTCGACCTGCGTCCACAGCAGGAACGCGGCCGCGCGCCGCACATGTCCGGCGGGCCGCGTCCAGGCGGCGGTGAGGCCCGCCGAGACGCCCTTGCCGAGCACCCGGTGCCAGGCCGGATGGAAGTCGACCTCGTCGATCCGGCGGCCGTGGCGGTCGTGGGTGCGCAGTCTCGGCGGGTTCTCGTTGGCCTGGACGCCCCACTCCTGCACCTGCGCCGAGCCGCAGGTCCGGCCGAGCGCCGCCAGCTCGTCGTGGATCTCCTCCCGCAGCGCCGGGTCCACGTGCCGCTCGACGGCCGCGGTCAGGGCGCGGTCGGCGCCGTAGACGTCGTAGCCGACCAGGGGCGGGGGCTGGTTGGTCACGGTGTGCGTGCTGCCTGCCATGTCTGCGAACGTACCCCGGGGTACCGCACCGCTCACACGGACACGGCACCCGGGGCGGGCGTGGCGCACATGGATACGGCGCCCAGGATGGGCCTCGGCCACGTGGACACGACGTCCTGGGTGGGTGTCGGTCACACGGGTACGGCGCCCGGGATGGGTGTCGCCCACACCGACACGGCCCCCGGGGGCGGGCGCCGCTCACCCCGCGTGGGCCATCACCTCCGCCACCGCCGACTCGACCGTCCCCTCCGGCCAGCCCGCCCGGTACACGGTGTCGAGGTAGCGCTCGCCGAGGTCCGGGGCGATCGCCACCGCCGTCAGGTCCCGCCGGGACTGCCGGGACAGCCACTGGTGGGCGCCGCTGACGACCGTGCCGGTGGAGCCGCCGAACAGGAAGCCCCGCGCGGCCAGCCGGCGGCAGACCTGGAGCGTGTCCGGCTCCTCCACGAGCACCACGTCGTCCACGTACGACCGGTCGAGCAGCTCCGGCCGCACGCTGGTGCCGAGCCCGGGGATCATCCGGGGCCCGGGCGGGCCGCCGAAGGTCACCGAGCCGACGCTGTCCACGGCGACGATCCGCACCGGGCGCCGCCACTGCCAGAACCAGCGGGCGCAGCCCATCAGGGTCCCGGTGGTGCCGGCCCCGACGAACAGCACGTCCAGGTCCGGGAAGCGGCGGGCGATGGCCGGCGCGGTGGTGCGGTAGTGCGCCCGCCAGTTCCCCCGGTTGCTGTACTGGTTGAGCCACACGTACCGGTCGTCCGCGGCGCACAGGGCCCGCACGTACGCGATCCGCGCGCCCAGGAACCCGCCGTCGGCGGACGGGTCGTCGATCACGTGCACCCGGCTGCCGAGCGCCTCCATGAGCCGGATCGTCGCCAGGTTGCAGCGCGAGTCGGTCACACACAGGAACCGGTAGCCGCGGCTCGCCGCCAGCACGCTCAGCGCCACCCCCAGGTTCCCCGAGGACGACTCGACCAGGACCGAGCCGGGCCTCAGGATGCCGTCGCGCTCGGCGGCGTCCACCATCTCCCGGGCGGCCTTCAGCTTGACCGACCCGGCGAAGTTGAATCCCTCGCACTTGAGGAACAGATCCAGCCCCAGCGCCGCCCGCAGGTCGACGTAGAGCTCGTCCTCGTTGAATTCCGAGGGTTCGGATATCACGGGCATGATGCCCCCCTTTTCATGCGCCCTTTCATGGCCACGAACCGCTCAGCCGTACCGGCGCAACTCGTGGAAGAACCCGTCGACGACGTGCAGTTCGCCCCGCCGGGCGAGTTCGTCGTGGACGTGGCGGCCGACAGCGAGGTCGAGCACGCCGAGGCCGAACGGGGAGAAGACCACCGTCCGGTCCTTCGGGACGGTCACCCGTCCGGTGAGCACGTCGTCGAGCGTGCCGTCGATGAAGTCCCGCCCGCCGGTGAGCTGTTCGGCCAGGTGCGGCGAGGTCTCGGCCTTCAGGCAGTGGTCGACGTCGTCGACGACGTTGGCGGACGCCAGCAGGATCTCGGGGGCCAGATCGCGCAGCGACACGTGCAGGACCAGCGGGTGGTGGTCGAACCAGGACACGTCGTGGACGTGCGGTTTCCCGGCGACCGTGGCGAAGACCAGCAGGTCCGAGGAGCGGACCAGGGCCTCCAGATCGTGGTGCACGGTCAACCGCCCCTGGGCGCCCGTGCGTTCGAGGTAGCCGCGGAACCCGGCCGCGCTGTCGGGGGACAGGTCGAAGACGCCCGTCTCCTCGAACTCCCAGCCGGTACCGGTGAGATGGGTGTGGATGTAGCGGGCGATCAGTCCGGTGCCGACGAACCCGACCCGCGTCGGCCGGGTCCGCGTACAGCTCAGTCGGTCGGCCGCGAGCGCCGCCGAGGACGCCGTACGGGTGGCGCTGATCACCGAACTCTCCAGGCAGGCATACGGATAGCCGGTCGCCGGGTCGTTCAGGATCAGCACCGCCGAGGCGCGGGGCAGGCCGGACGCCGTGTTCTCCGGGAAGCTGGAGACCCACTTGATGCCGTCCACCCTGAGCGGTCCGCCGAGCGACGCCGGCAGCGCGATGATCCGCGCGCTGGGGCGGTCCGGGAAACGCAGGAAGTACGACGGCGGGTTCACCGAGTCGCCCGCGCCGTGCAACCGGTAGACCTGCTCGACCAGTTCGCCGATCTCGGGCTCCCGGCCGGTCAGGATCTCCTGGACCTGGGCGCCGGTGACCAGGGCGAAGGAAGGGATGGTCGTCATGCGCGGCTCACCTCGATGTCGTCCAGCCGCACCGGATACCCGAGCGCGGCGAGCACCTCGCGCGGGCCGTCGAACGGCTCGCGGCTGTGTGCGGTACGGATGTTGTCGACGAGCAGCAGGTCGCCGTCCCGCCAGGGCTCGCGCACGGTGTGCGCCTCGTACACCTCGTTGAGCGTCCGTACGACGTCCTCGCCGATCGGATCACCGCCCCCGTAACGGGTGTTGAAGGGCAGCCCGTCGGCGCCGTACATCTCCACCAGGTACTCGCGGACCTCCGGCTCCATGGTCCACTCGCTGAGGAAGCCGATCTGGTTGAACCAGCAGCGCGTCCCGCTGACCGGGTGCCGCAGCACGGCGGCGCGGTGCTGGCGGGTCCGCAGGGAGCCGTCGTCCTGCCAGGTGAACTCGATGCGGTGGTCCCGGCAGTAGCGTTCGACGGCCCGGCGGTCGTCGGTGCCGAACGCCTCCGCGACGGAGGCGCCGATCTCCTCGTTGTAGGAGCGGGTCAGCAGCCAGCCCTCCCGCTCGAACCGCCCGACCAGTTCGTCGGGCAGCGCCCGCAGCACGGTCGGCGCGTCGGCGAGCGCGGTCGCGCCCCCGGACTCGGGTGCCACCAGGCACGCGAACAGCATCAGGCCGGGGAACTCCAGGCCGTAGCTGAGCTCGTGGTGCATGCACATCTGCTGGTTGGGCGGCCACTTGGTGGACGAGTACACGCCGTGCGCGTAGCGGCGGCGGGGTGCGAACGGCTCGCGGTCGGACATCAGACGGTCACCGGTCAGGTGCCGGAAGACCGCCTCGGTCGTGGTGGAGTCGCCGAGCCCCAGGCCGCGGACCAGCACCGCGCCGTGCTCCAGGACGACGGCGCGCAGCGCGTCACGGTGTGCGGCGGCCCAGCCCACCGGGTCGCCCGCGGGTTCGGCGCGCAGCAACGCGGGCCGGTCCGGGGCCAGTTCGAGGGGCGGCAGCATCGCCGAGGACTTCGGAGTCGAGAACGACATAGCGGTTCTCCTTTCAGTGGCGCCGGTCGAGCAGGTCCGCCAGGTCCGCGAGGACCGGGTGGCGGACGACGTCCTTGAGGGTGATCGCCCGGTCCAGGGCGATCGCGAGACGCACGGCGGACAGCGAGCTGCCGCCGCGGTCGAAGAAGTGGTCCCGGCGGCCGATCCGCTCCACGGGCATCCCGAGCACCTCGGCCCAGGCGTCCGCGAGCCGCACCTCGGCGGCCGACACGGGCCCGTCCCCGGCGCCGTCGACCGCGCTGCCGCCGTCCAGCGACTCGGCGAGCGCCGTGAGCGCCTTGCGGTCGGTCTTGCCGTTGGCGGTCAGCGGCAGCCGCTCCCGCCAGTGCACGACCGCGGGCACCATGTACCACGGCAGCGAACCCGCCAGCCGCTCCTGTACGACCTCTGCCGCCACCGGCACGGGCCCCGCGCAGAACGCCGCCAGCTGGGCGCCCCGCACGACCACGACGGACGCGTCCCGCACCCCGGCCACCCGCAGCAGCGCGTTCTCGATCTCGCCGATCTCCACCCGGAACCCGCGGATCTTGATCTGGGTGTCCCGGCGGCCGAGGAACTCCAGCTTGCCGTCGGGCCGCCAGCGCCCCACGTCACCACTGCGGTAGAGCCGCTCGCCGGGCCGGTACGGGTCCGCCAGGAAGGCGGCCGCGGTGCGCTCCGGGTCGTTGACGTACCCGCGCCCCACGCACACCCCGGAGAAGACGATCTCGCCGGGCGCCCCGAGCGGTACGGGGTTCAGGTCCTCGTCGACGACGTAGACCCGTACGTTGGCGACCGGCCGGCCGAGCGGCACCCGGTCCCCGTCCGGGGCCCGGTCCATGACCTCGTGGTTGGTGTCGTCCGAAGTCTCCGTCAGACCATAGGCGTTGACGAGCCGGATCGCGGGGGCGGCGGCGAACCAGCGCTCCACCAGCTCCCGCTTGACCGCCTCGCCGGTCACCGACACACAGCGCAGGTCGGCCAGTTCGCGTGGCCGCTGCGCCAACTCGGCGAGGACGGCCTCCAGATACGACGGCACGATCTGGAGCACGTTCACCCGCCGCCGGACGACCGTGTCCACGAATCGGGGCACGTCCAGGATGGTCTCCTGACCGATGATCACCGTCCGCCCGCCGACGAGCACGGCGGCCAGCAACTGCCACAGGGAGATGTCGAAGCACTGGGGCGCGGTCTGCGCGACCACGTCCCCTTCGCCGACGCCCAGGTCGTCGAGCTTGGCGAGCACGTGGTTGAGGAAACCGGCGTGCTCGCACATCGCACCTTTGGGCTCTCCGGTGGAGCCGGAGGTGAAGTAGATGTAGGCGAGTTGACCGGCCTCGACGGTGATCCCGAGATCGTCGTCCGCATGGCCTTCGTCGTATGCGGTGTCGACGAACAGCGTGGTCGCCGTCGTCCCCGCCAGCGAGGCGGTGCTGCCCTGCTCGGTGACGACCAGGTCGCAGCCCGCGCGAGTTAGGGTCCGGGCCACCCGCTCGGCCGGGAAGTGCGGCTCGACCGGCAGATACACTCCGCCCGCCTTGAGGACGGCGAGCACGGCCGCCATCCAGTCGAGGTCGCGCTCCATGACGACGGCGACGACGTCCTCGCGCTGAAGGCCCCGGGCCAGCAGAGCCCTCGCGATCCGGTTGGCACGGGAGTTGAGTTCGGCGTAGGTCCAGGTGCTGTCGTCGTGCGCGGCGGCCGGGGCGTCCGGGTGCTTCTCGACGCGCTCCTCGAACAGCTCGTGCACCCGGCGGTCCGGGAGTTCGCGGTGCGGACCCGCCAACTCCTCCAGCTGGAACCGGAGTTCGGCCTCGGAGAGCAGGCTCGGGCGGTCGGGGTCGGTGAGCGCGGCCAGGTGGTAGCCGGCGATGCGGGCGGCGGCCCCGGCGTCCAGGACGTCGGTGCGGTAGCGCAGCCGCAGGGTGCGGCCGGTGACGAGGACGCGCAGATCGCCGAGTTGGTCGCCGGAGTCTGTGAAGTTGCCGGTCTCGCCCGTCAGGTCGGCCAGGACCCGGGCGTGCGCCGCGGCCAGTGCGGCATGGTCGGCCGGTACCCCGTCGGGCAGCGGCAGTTCGTACTCCGCGACACCCGGTATCGGCTCGAGCGTCCAGCGCGGAAAGGTTTCCATGGTTGATCTCCCCCTGTGTGGTGCTGCGTTCAGGCGCGGCGCGGCGCGACCGCCGGATTCCCGCCCCAGTGCGCCCCCGGCGGCATCTCCTCGCCCTTCATCAGGAAGGAGTCCGCGCGGAGCACGGCGCCGTCGCCCATCGAGACGCCGTAGTGGACCAGCGCGCCCGCCCCGAGGGTGCAGCCCGCGCCGATGACGATGTGGTCGGACTTGAAGGTGCCGTCCTCCTGCGAGTGGGCCTGCACCTTGGTGTGCGCGCCGAGCGTGCAGTCGTCGCCGATGGCGGTCAGCGTCCGCTCGGTGATGGAGACGCCGTCGTCGAAGACCCGGCGGCCGATCCGTACGCCCATCAGCCGCCAGGCGAGGTTCTTGAACGGCGTGCCGTTGAACACCATGAGGTGGTTGTCGGGCACCTTCCACAGCCGCTCGTGCCACCAGAAGTACGGCTCGTAGATGGAGCACAACCGCGGCTCCAGCGGCCGGAACCGGGTGATCAGTCGCTCCACCAGGGTCCAGTACGCCACGGTCAGGACCAGGCCGCCCGCCAGGTAGCCGCCGATCAGCAGCCCGCCGAGGGCGCCCTGGCCGCCGTAGAGATCGAGGGCCAGGAAGCCGAGGGCGGTCAGGCCGAACCAGTTCAGCCACCTCAGGAAGAGGAACAGGGCCATCGAGCGGGCGTTGAAGCGGTTCTTGGCGGCGAGGCGGCGGGTGAACTCCGCGCCCTCGCGCAGGTGGTCGAAGCGGGTGTCGCGCTCCACCGTGCGCGGGATCTCGAACGGCGGCGAGCCCAACAGGCCGACGCCCTCGCGCAGTTCGCCGTCGAGCGGGACCATCACCTTGGTCGCGAGCAGGCAGTTGTCGCCGGTGCGGCCGCCGACCGGGTAGGCGATGTGGTTGCCGAGGAAGTTGTGCGGCCCGATCGAGACGCGCGAGACGCGGAACGACGTGGCCGAGAACTCGGCGTTGAGAATGGACAGTCCGTCGGCGACCATCGTGCCGCTGCCGACGGAGGCCAGGTACGGCGTCTCGTGCGCGACCTCGGTGCCGAAGTTGGAGCCGGTCTGCTCGACCTTCGAGAGGTCGTACCCGATGGTCCGCAGGTAGGGGACGATGTACGAGCTGTCCCCGCACAGCCACTTGAAGAACTTGAGGTTGGTCATGCGGGCGATCGCACGCTGCACCGAGTAGTGGAAGCCGTAGAGCGGGTAGACCCGGTCCGGGACCAGTACCAGGTTCAGCAGCCGTGGCAGCACGGTCACCGTGACGAGGCCGACGACCAGGGAAGCCGCGTAGAGGGCCAGGGACAGGACCAGGGCCTGGGCGTAGAAGGCGCCCGAACTCAGCTCCTTCGCGTTCGGGGCGAGCAGCGGGTCCAGCGCCGGCACAAGGTCCATCAGCAGGTAGCTGCCGCCGACCGCGAGCGGGACGTAGACGAGCAGCATCTGGAGCAGGGCGGCGAGGCCGTAGCCGAAGCGGCGCGGGGTCGAGCAGCGGGCCGCGGGGACGCGGATGTGGTCGACGTCCGTGCGCCGGGGCGGGGAGCCGTGCCAGCGCTCACCGGCGGGGACCGCCATGCCCTCGTGCAGGGCGGAGGCGTGGCCCAGCTGGCTGCCGTTGCCCATCGAGACGCCGATGTCGAGCACGGTCTTCTCGCCGACGAAGACGTCCCGGCCCAGGGTGACCGGGCCGGTGCGGATACGGCCGGCGTGCGCCCGGTAGCCCAGGAACAGGGCCTCCTTGCGGATCACCGTCCCGGAGCCGATCGTCAGCAGGTCGGTGCAGACCGGGACCGAGCGGGACAGGACCGTGACGCCGGGGCCTATGCGAGCGCCGAGGGCGCGCAGATAGAGGACGTAGAGCGGGTTGCCCGCGAACAGGATCATCGGGTTGGCGTGCAGCAGCGACTTGACCAGCCAGAAGCGGACGTACACCAGACCCCACACCGGGAACTCGGTCCGCCGCCACCGGCCGATCAGCAGCCACTTCGCCGCCACCGGCAGGACGCACGCCGCGGCGAACAGGGCGCCGCCGAAGACCAGGGAGCGGGCGTAGACGGTGAGCGCGCCGTCGGCGGCGGAGACCCAGCGGTAGCCCGCGGCCAGCGCGAGGCCGACACCGGAGCAGTACGCGGCGAAGAACAGCAACTGCAGGACCCCGCACAGGACATAGCGCGCGGTGCTCCCCGGCGGTGGCGGGGGCTCGGGCGGCGCGGCCTGGACGGTCGGTCCCGCCGGGGTCTCGGCCAGGGCCGCCGCGAGACCCCGGATCGTCGGATGGCCGTAGACGTCCCGCATCGACACCGACGGCAGGTCGTCCCGCTTCCTGACCCGGGCGCAGAACTGCGCCATGACCAGGGAGTTGGCCCCGAGATCGTCGAAGAAGTGGCTGTCCAGGGGGACTTCGTCCGTCTTCACCACGCCCGCCAGCACCTCGGCGAGGACGAGTGCGGTGCCGTTCACCGGGGCGGCTGTCGTGATCTCACCGGGATTTCCCACCACTTGATCTCCTTGGTGCTGATTGCTTCGCTTATGCGCTATTCGGTCTGCTTGCCAAGTCGCACGGGCGGGTGGTCCGGTTCCTCCGGCGGTTGCGGTGTTGCGGCGACGCGAGCCTTCCGTGCCGAGACCGCGACAATCGTTTCGAGCGGGCCGCGTCCCACGGTGTGCCGCCACACCACGGCGTACAGCAGGGCGCCGGACGCCATCAGGGCGTACAGGAGGTCGGGGGAACCGGAGAGTGCGCCGGTGGCGAGCAGCAGGACGTGCGCGCTGTACAGGGTGAGCGGCATGCTGCCCGCCGCCGCGAGGGGGGAGAGCGCCCATGTGAGGGCCCGCGACCGGGTCAGCAGCAGGGAGCCGCCGAGGATCGCCGTCGCCGCGCCGAGGGTGAGCAGCATGTCGAACGGCGTGGTCGAGTGCGGGGCCCGGGAGAGAAGCGCCCACCAGGTCTCGCCGTCCGGGGTGTCCCACAGGGCCTCGCTCCGGCTGGATCCCGCGAACTCCGCGTGCCAGAGGTGGTCGAAACCGCCGTACCGGAAGAGCGCCAGCGACGAGACCAGCCAGGTCCCGCTGAGCACCGTCAGTCCGCCCGCGAAGAGCCCGGCAGCGACCCGGCGGTTCGTCAGGTCCAGCCGGCCGACGGCGAGTCCGGCGCAGAGGTACGTGGTCCAGGCGAGCACCGGGTAGTCGCCGTGCACCAGCAGGTCGGAGAGCAGGCCGACCGGGTCGGTGACCAGGTCCGTGAGGGTCGGGTCGCCGTCGAAGGCGGGCTCCGGGAACGCGCCGCGCACCGCGTACAGCACGACGGGGGCGGCCACCGCGAGGACCAGGGCGAGGCCGGCCAGGAGCCTCGGGCCGAGACCCAGCAGCGGGATCGCGCACAGGAACAGCAGGGCGTAGAACGCCAGGATGACGTCCACGTCGAGGTCGGCCGCCCGGGAGGCGTACCCGAGCAGCAGCCCGATCAGGGCGATGACTCCCGCGCGGGCGGCCACCGCGGCGGCGGAGGCGCGGCCGGTCACGGGCCGTCGGCCGCCGGTCGTGAACGCCAGTCCGATTCCGGCGGTCACGGCGAAGGTGGCCGCGGACCGGCCGCCCGCGAACATCCAGGCCGGGGTGACGGATCCGGCCGCGTCGAAAGCGCCGAACACATGCACGGAGAACATTCCGAGCAGCGCGAGCCCCCGCGCCACGTCGACTCCCACGATGCGTGACACATCAGGCCTGGGCAGGGGTGGAACTGGCATGTGAATTCTCCAGGGAGGGATACGGCGAAAGGGCGCGCGCCGTTCAATACACGGCGGAGAATCATGAGAGGGAACCCCCGTGGTTCCGGTGTGCCGGAAGGGGAATGTGAGGAGAATGAGCGGAAAGGGAATCGGGTATCGGGCCTGGTCAAGTGCCCGTGGAAGGCAATCCGAATTGTTTCGACCGGCTTGCGAACGGGTCAAGCCCGTTTCGCTCAATGGCGGGTTGTGGCTGCTCTTCCGGCCATGTGAAGCGTGGCATTTTCATTTCCGCGCGGGGTGTCACCGGGGTACTCACTTTATGGGCGGTGTACATGTCGCCGCACATTCCGCTTTGTCCGGGTCCGTCATTCGGCCAGCGAGGTCATGACAGAAAACGAGTTCGATTGGCTTGACGATTTCCGCGAAGTTGCCCGTCGTTTTCCGCGCCGTGACGGAACCGGGCGCCCCCGGAGGTCATGGCACCGGGGATGAGTGCACGCTCCCACGGCGGATACCTTTAGGTCGTGCAGTCAGCAAGCGAATCCTCCGAGCGGCCCTCCGGTCGCCTCCACCGGGCCCGTGCCCTCTACCGGAACGTCTCCAAGCGCAGGACCGCCTGGCTGCTGCTCAAGGACACCGTCAACTCGTGCATCGAGTACCGCATCCTGGGCCTCGCCGCGGAGGCCGCGTTCTTCTCGCTGCTGTCCGTGCCGCCGCTGCTGCTCAGCCTCATCGGCCTGCTCGGCTACGTCGACGACTGGACCGGCACCGACAGCATCAGCAGTCTGGAGGCCAACCTCCTGGACGCGGCGCGCACGGTGCTGTCCGACAAGGGGGTCCGTGAGATCGCGCAGCCGATCCTCGACGACGTCATGAAGGGCGGCCGCCCCGACGTCATCTCCGTCGGCTTCCTGTTCGCCCTGTGGTCCGGGTCGCGCGCGGTGAACGTCTTCATCGACACGATCACGGTGATGTACGGCCTCGACGGTGTCCGGGGGATCGTCAAGACCCGGCTGGTCGCGTTCGCGCTGTTCATCGCCGCGCTGCTGATCGGGTCCATCGCGCTGCCGCTCATGGTGGCCGGGCCGGACGCGGTGGTGCGGATCGTGCCGTGGTCGGCGACGGTGGTTCAGGTTCTGTACTGGCCTGTGGTGATCGTGTTGTCCGTGGCCTTTCTGACCACGCTGTACCACGTGTCCGTTCCGGTGCGGTCGCCGTGGATCGAGGATGTGCCGGGGGCGCTCGTGGCGTTGGCCATGTGGGTGCTCGGGAGCTTCCTGCTGCGGATCTATCTCCAGAGCACGATCGAGGGGGCGACGATCTACGGGTCGCTCGCGGCAGCCGTCGCCGTGTTGTTGTGGATCGGGGTGTCGGCGTTCGCGGTGCTCGTGGGGGCCGCCGTCAACGCCGCGATCGACCGGGTGTGGCCGGCTGCGGCCACGGCGGCGGCGCGGGCGGCGAACGAGCGGTTGCGGGAGGCGCAGGTGGCCGAGTATGTGGCTCGGGCTGCGGCGCATCGGGAGCCGGTGGATCCGGAGGATCCCGACATGCCCTCGGAGTTTCCGGAGCGGTGGTCGCGGTTCTTGCCGCCGGAGGATGTGACGTCTCGGTTGCGGACACACGCGAAGACGACGCATCCCCCGCAGAAGCCGGAAGGGTCCTGAGGGGGTGCGTTGTCGGGTGCGGGCCGGTGGGGGCTTGTCGCGCCCGCGCGGCGGAGCCGCAAATCGATACAGCCCCGCGCCCCTGAGTGGGTTACCGCTTCCAGGATCCGGCAGTTGCTGCTTCCCTCGCGAAGGTTGTGAAGTCCCCCGGCTCGCGCCCGAGTACCTGTTGCACGCCGTCCGACAGGTACGCGTTGCGGCCGTCCAGTAGTTGCTCGAACGCCTCCACCAGCGCGTCTGCTTCCTCCTCCGGGACCCCGAACTCCGCAAGGCGCTGCCCGTATTCGCGGGCGGACACCGACCGATACGCCAACTCCCTCCCCGCGGCCCTTCCGATCTCCGCGACCGCCTCTCCGAAGGTCAGCAGACGGGGGCCCGAGACCGTCACCGTCTCGCCGACGTAGCGGTCGCCTTCCGTCAGGGTCGTTGCCACCACGTCCCCGATGTCCCGTACGTCCACGAACGGTTCACGCACCTCGCCCGCCGGGAACACCAGCTCCCCGCTCAGGCGCAGCTCCTCCACCAGGGGGCCCTCGCTGAAGTTCTGGGCGAACCACGCGGCCCGTACGATCGTCCAGTCCGCCCCCGACGCCCGCAGCGCCTCCTCCGCGTCCCGTGCCCGGTCCTGCCCCCGCGCGGACAGCAGCACCAGGCGTCGTACGCCGAGACGTACCGCCTCGCGTGCCAGTGCGCCGATCGCCTCGGCGGCGCCGGGTGCGCCGATGTCCGAGGGGAAGACGAGGTACGCCGCGTCCGCGCCCTGGAGCACTTGGGGCCAGGTCGAGGGGTCCTGCCAGTCGAAACCCCGGGTCCGTGAGGCGGGTCGTACCGTGAGGCCCGCCGCCTCGGCCGAGCGTGCCACCCGGCTGCCCGTACGGCCCGAGGCGCCGGTCACCACCACCGTCGTGTTCCGCTTGTTCTCCGTCATGCGAACGAGTCAACTCCCGCGCCGGGCAAGGGCCCATCGCTGAACCGCTCATTCCCATGCGTACGCGTCTACGCTGGCCGTATGGACGCTCTGGCAGGCCTGCTGGAAGGACCGCGGGCGCGTGGCGCCTTCATGATCCGTGCGTGTTTCGAGCCGCCGTGGGCGGTGCGCGTCGAGGACCGCGCCCCCCTGACCGTGATGCTGCTGGTCCGCGGTGACGCCTGGGTCGTCCCGGACACGGGGGAGCGGATCCGGCTGCGGCCCGGCGACCTCGCCATCGCACGCGGCCCCGACCCCTACACCTGCGCCGACGACCCCGCCACCGAGCCGCAGGCGCTGATCCTGCCCGGCGCGGAGTGCCGCTACCCCGACGGCCGCGCCCTCAACGGCTCCATGGACCTCGGTGTGCGCACCTGGGGCGACCGGCTCGACGGCTCCACGGTGGTGCTCATCGGGACGTACCTGATGGCGGGCGAGATCAGCAACCGGCTGCTCGACGCCCTGCCGCCGCTGCTGTCGCTGACCACCGACGTGTGGGAGTGCCCGCTCACCCCGCTCCTCATGGAGGAGATCGTGCGCGACGAACCGGGTCAGGAGGTCGTCCTCGACCGCCTCCTCGACCTACTGGTCATCGCCGCGCTGCGGGCCTGGTTCTCCCGCCCCGAGGCGCGGCCGCCGGCCTGGTACGCGGCGCTCGCGGACCCCGTCGTGGGACGGGTGCTGCGGCTGATGCAGGACGACGCCGCGTACCCGTGGACGGTCGCGTCCCTCGCGGCGAAGGCGGGCGTGTCGCGGGCGGCGCTCGCGCGTCGCTTCACGGAGCTGGTGGGGGAGCCGGTGATGACGTATCTGACCGGGTGGCGGCTGGCGATCGCCGCGGACCGGCTGCGGGGCAGCGACGCGACGCTGGAGGCGATCGCCCGGCAGGTGGGGTACGGGAGCGCGTTCGCCCTGTCCAACGCCTTCAAGAGGGTGTACGGGGTGAGTCCGCAGGAGCACCGGGGCCGGGTCGCCTCGTAGGCTGGCTCCGTGTACAGCGAAAGGGCGTCCTCGCTGCTGCCGGGGGCCGTCGTCTGGACGAACACGCCGTCCGCCGGCGGGCCCGGGCGGGTGCTGCCCGACGGGTGCATGGACCTGCTCTGGAACGAGGGGCGGCTGCTGGTCGCCGGGCCCGACACCAAGGCTTACGTCACCCAGGGCGATCCGAGTGTCTGGTCCGGCCTGCGTTTCCGTCCCGGTGCCATGCCCGCCCTCCTCGGCGTCCCCGCGCATGAACTGCGCGACCGCCGGGTGGAGTTGACCGAGCTCTGGCCGGCGGGGGAGGTGCGGCGGCTGGAAGGGCGGGTGACCCAGGGCTCCGACCCCGTCACCGTGCTCGAAGAGATCGCGGCGGAGCGCGCGGACCCTCCGGACGTGCTGTTGACCGCACTTGTCGGTGCCCTGCGGAGGGGCCGGCCCGTCGGGGCGGTGGCCGACGAACTCGGCCTCGGCGCCCGCCAGTTGCACCGACGATCCCTCACCGCCTTCGGCTACGGACCGAAGACCCTGGCCCGCATCCTGCGCATGCGACGCGCGCTCGCGCTGGCGGGGGAGGGCGTGTCGTTCGCGGAGACCGCGGCCCTCGCCGGATACGCGGACCAGGCCCATCTGGCGCGCGAGGTACGGGAGTTCACGGGCATGGCCCTGGGTGCGCTATTGCGCTAGAGGTGCGAACAGGTCGACCCCGTTGCCGTCCGGATCGTGCACGACGGCGTACCGCTGCCCCCAGAAGGCGTCCCACGGCTTGAGCTCACCGTGGTAGCCGGCCCCCACCAGGTCCTCGTACACCGCGTCGACCTCCTCCGCCGAGCCACACCGCAGAGCGAGCGACAAGCGCCCGCCCCCGACCGGCGCCCGCCAGCCCGCATGGAACGACCGGACGGTCTCCTCGGTGTCCAGCAACAACCGCAACCCACCTGGCAGTTCGGCCTCGACATGCGGCTCCCGCTCAACCCCCGCGCCGAACCCGAACCCGAGCCGACGGTAGAAGGCGACGGAGGCGGCCATGTCGGAGACGACCATCCCGATGGCATCGAATCGTGGAGTCATGGGGCCACCGTAGGCAGCGGCCGGGCGGCCGGTCTTGAAGGAATCGGACACGGCGGCTCCTCAGTCGGGTGCCGGGGTCTTGTCCGTGGGGCGACGGGGCAGGCGGGTCATACGGGAGTGACGGTGGCCCGCGTGGCGAGCGACGGCTCGGTCCAGCTCAAGCGGCGTGGTGGCGAGACGGCTGACTTCGATGGCGACGACCCGTAGGCCGCCGTACTCCTGCGGAAACCGCCACCACAGCGAGCGGGGCGGGCGAGCGCCGGGCCGCAGCCACATGACCAGCGAATGGCGGACCGAGGGGTGCTGGCGCACCATGATGCCGATGCTCTCGATGTCGCCCCACGGCACTCGCAGGGTGTGGATCCGCAGCGCGTGCACGACGAGAGTCAGGCCCGAGGTGCCGATGTGCAGGGTCATGCGGTGGTGGCCGGTGAGGAAATAGGCCAGGAGGCCGAAGACGGGCAACTGGCTGAGGAGCAAGGCGTCGACGGTGACCAGCAGGTCTGGCAGGGGGCCGAGGTCGTTCGACGCCATCGATACCGAGAGGGTCGGTGCGAAGAGAGCCGCTTCGAGCGCCACTGCGGTGCCTTGTGTGCGCAGGCCGGTGAACTTCGTACCGTCCCTCATCGACGCGGCACGCCTTGCTCGTGCCGCCCGGGCAGGGGTGGAACGTAGCCAGGCGTGCTCGGCTTCCGTGACCTGTCCTTTGCCGCCGTAGCGTCGTAGTGCCTCGTCGAGCCGCTGCGGCTCCCGGGTCACCTCGGTGAGGGAGCAAAGGGTGAGGCAGCCGAGGGCGAGTTTGGGCAGATAGAACGCCGTGCGGTCGAGCGGTTCCAGCCCGGCGCGAGGCGTGGGGCTTAGCGCCAGCAGTCCCAGGCTGTTCACGCCGGGGGGCCAGTCAACGACACCGATCCGCTCGATCTCGGACCACGCGTAGGCGATCTCCAGGTCGAACCGGGTGAGGGAGACCCCCGCCGCGCTGATCTCCAGCCGGACCGGGCGCAGGACCCGGGACCCGCAGAACCACAGCACGGCGCATGCGGCGGCGCAGATCAGCAGGGGGCCGATCCGGTAGCCGAAGGTACTGGGCCGGGTGAAGAGGACGGTTGGGAAGGAGAGGTAGGCGACCGCGGCAGCGGCGGCCGCCACGGCGGCGAAAAGGCGCCGGTCGGTGCCGAACACCTCGACCGGGTCCTGGTCCGGTTCGGGAAGGGCGAGCTGCCCGCCGCTCGGGGTCCACGCCGAGCCTGCGTTTCGTGCGAGGGCCTTCTCCACGACGACCGGCGGAGTGTCGAGATGCCGCAGGTCCGCGAAGCGCAGGGCACCGGTCTCGGGGTCCCGCCGCGGGCCTGGAGTGCCGCGGTTTCCCGTCTTTATCAGGACGCCGGGCTTCGGCCGCAGCATCAGCGTGTACTGGTTGCCGCGCAGCCGGCTTCCGGGACTGGCGGCCACCCACACCCGGCCGACCCGGTGCCACGGGTAGTAGAAGTGTTCCCTGCCGTAGCGGACCTCGATGCCCTCCGACGCGATGACGAGAGAGTAGTTCTCCGGGCGGGTCCGGCTCAGCCACATCAGCACCAGGATCGCTGCGACGCAGGCCGCGATCGCGATGGCGCCGTTGGTCTTGGAGGGGTCCAGTTGCTCGTCCCCGCGGGGTCCGAAGCGGACGTACACCCAGGCCGCGCCGCCCATGGCCGGGAGCCCCGCGCCCCACCATCGTGTTCGCCGGTACCAGGTGTCGTAGGTCAGCCGCGTCTCCGGAACCAGCTCCTTCACCTCCTTCACCATCGAGATCCGCGCGGATCTCCCTTCCGCCGCGTTCCGCACCAGCGCCAGCGACGCGTGGTCGTTGGACGCCTGTTGCTGCGGGCGTGGCATACGGCGGTGCTCCAGGGCCGTGGCTAGAGGCTCGAACAGGGCGCTGAGGGTGAGGAGTTCGGGGCCGCCGGGCACGCCATCGCGCAGCAGTTGGATCAGCTCGCCGGTGAACGCGGTGTAGCGGTCCTCCGGCGGCGCGTAGGACTTGAGGTCGGCGGAGGACGAGGTGAGCAGATGGGTGCCGCGGATGCCGAGCGGCACCGGGGTGCCGTCCGAGGCGCTCATCATGGCGTCCATGACCCAGCCGCTCTGGCAGCAGTCCAGGATGAGGATCTTGTTGCGGCAGGCGGCCGTCTCGAAGATCTCCCGGATCGCCTGGAACGGCACTGACGTCCAGCGCAGATCGCTCTGGTCGGTCCCGGTCAGGGCCAGGTGCAGCTCGGTGTAGTCGTGGTTGAGGATGCCGTGCCCGGAGAAGTAGACGAGCAGGGTGTCCGGGGCGTCGTGGGCCGCCTCGCGGATCTGCCGGCACACGCCCCGGGGGTCGGAGGAGTCCTGCACGACCGCGCATCTGCCGGGCAGGAAACCGCCGTCGTCCGACGTGAGCAGCTCGTGCAGGACCTCCAGGTTGTTGCGGACCGCGAGCAGCGGCTTCAGGTCCTGGCTGTCGTACGCCGAGGTGCCGACGAGGACCGCGCGCGACCGCCGAGGGTCCGGCAGTCTCGGGCTCATGGCCGTGGCGGATTCACGTGCTCGCGCATGGCCTGCTCCAGCAGCAGCCGGGCGTCCTCGGCCGAATCGGCGGTGACCTTGGCGCTGCGGCCGTCAGCCAGGGTGATCTCCACGGATGCCGCGGACCGGCGTGCCTGGAGCAGCGCGGGCAGGGTCGTGACGAGTGCGGTCAGGGCGCCGCCGCTGCCGAGCCCGACCAGCAGCAGCTCGATGCCGCCGCCGCTCATCTCGCCCTCGGCGAGGGCGGACGGTACGGAGCCCACATGGCCACGCAGGTCCGGATGGGCCGTCAACTGCCGCCGGAGGGCGGCGACATCGCCCGGACGTATATCCGTCCCGTCGTCCTCCAGCAGACGCAACCGAACGTTCAAGACCGACATGCCCGAACTCCCCCGTGCGTACGGCAGTTACCGCTGTCAGTGTGCAACAAGAGGGAGGCGAGCGGCAGTCGTAATCACTGGTCTGTATGGGCAGTTCATGAGGGAGACGAGGCGTACCGGGCCCTCAGAGGAGAGGCGTTGGGTGTCCAGGTCGGCGACCAGGCGGCGGAATCCGGCCGGGTCCGGGGTGGGCGCGCGACGGTCGTCGTCAGGACTCGTGCCGTCGGGGAACGGGCCGACGCATTGGGCCGCATCCTCATGCTGCTGCACGAAGGCGCCCTCGTTGCCCACGGAACGAGCGTCTTCCCGGATGCCCTCGGTCACGCGCGAGCATTCCTTGCCGCCTTCTAGGCTCAGCCGCATGACTGCCCGACTCCTCCTCCACACCCGCACCACCGCCTACCGCCACGACTCCATCCCGGCCGGGATCGCCGCCGTGCGCGCCCTCGGTGACTTCGACGTCGACGCGACCGAGGATCCGGGCGCCCTCGAACAGCCCCTCGACGGGTACGCGGCGGTCGTCTTCCTCTCGACCAGCGGCGAGGTGCTGACCCCCGCCGGACGTCGACGGCTGAAGGAGTACGTCGAGTCGGGCGGGGGTTTCGTCGGGGTGCACGCGGCCGCCTGTACCGAGTACGCGTGGCCGTACTACGGCGAACTCCTCGGTGCCCGCTTCGACCGGCACCCCGAGTACCAGCCCGGCAAGGTGCTCGTCGAGGACCGGACTCATCCGGCGACCCGACACCTGCCCGCCGTATGGGAGTTCACCGACGAGTGGTACGACTTTCGCTCCAACCCCCGTGCGACGGTACGGGTGTTGGCGGCGGCGGATGAGTCGTCGTACGAGGGCGGTGGGATGGGGGCCGACCACCCGCTGGTGTGGTGCCGGGAGCAGGGGGAGGGGCGGGTCTTCTACACCGCGCTCGGACACGCCGCCGAGGCGTACGACGACCCGGACTTCCGCGCCCATCTGCGCGGCGGGATCACCTGGGCGGCCCGGTCGGCGGCCAACCCGGCCTGAACCGCGTCCCGTTGCGTCCCAGCAGGTCCCGGACCGGTCCGGGAGGTCCCGGACCGTCCCCGCTCCCGACCCGCCGCCGACGGGACGGCCCTCGCCACACGGCTGGACCGTCCCCCGCCGGTCCACGTCCGCCGGCAGGCCTCGCCCCGGCGGCGCGCGGCCGGAAACCTTGGTCGGGCAAGCGAGACGAGCCGTCCCAGAGGGGAACCGACGGGGGTACCACGGGTGGCGGCGGTTCGGAAAGGACAACCTCATGACCATGCGCAAGCGGGCCGTCGCGATGGTGACGGCCGTGCTGCTGGGCGCCGGGGCCACCGGCATCGCCCTGGCGCCCACGGCGACCGCGGCCTCCTACCACGGCGTCGACGGCAACGGCGGCGTCAACGACGACTGGGGCGACGAGGAGAACCTCGGCGTCGACAACTACGCCGAGTCCAACGCGACCGCGCTGTGGGAGACGATCCTGTACGCGGACGGCGCCAAGTGGCAGGACGACGACGGGGACTGGCACAACTTCTCCAAGAGCCAGATCGACGGCTCCTTCGGCCCGGAGACCGAGTCGGCCACGCAGTGGTGGCAGGACCACTACCACCTCACCGAGAACGACGGCGTGGTCACCGACCAGAGCTGGGAGTTCGCCCAACAGTGGCTCACCGGACCGTACTCGGGCGGCATCGTCCTGTACGACGGTGACGTCCGCGACGTCACCTTCAAGCGGGTCAGCGGCAAGTACCGGGTGAAGCTCAAGGGCACGGGGTCCTGGCGGATCGCGTACTACGACCAACTGGGCTGATCGACACGGGGGGAGCGGAGGGCCGTAGGGTCAGCCGCTCTCCTGACGGGTGCCGGGCGGCGGGTGGTCGTGCCGGTCAGCCGCTCTCCTGACGGGTGCCGGGGGCGGGTCGTCGTAACGGTCAGCCGCTCCCCTGACGGTGCCCGGCGGCGCGTGGTCGTACCGGTCAGCCGCTCCCTGTCGGCAGTGCCCACACCAGCCCTGCCACCAGCAGCACGATCACGGCGAACGAGACCAGCGCCGCGGTGCGCCACCGGCGGTACTCCAGGGCCGGCGGCCCCGCCACGACCGCGACCTCGCCGGGCGGCACGGCGGGCGGCACCAGGGGGCCGTGCGGCCAGACCGGGTCGGCCAGGTCCCACAGCGCCAGCAGCCGGGCCTGGTCCGCACCGGCCACCCGGCACAGCGCCTGCACCGCGCCCCGCGGCGGCTGCTTGGCCCCGCTGAGATACCGCTGCCACGACGACTTGCTGTACGCGGTGCGCCGGGCGAGTTCGGCGAGGCTCAGGCCGGTGCGGTCCTTGAGGCGGCGCAGCTGCTCGACGAGAGCCCGGGCCTCCCTCGGCAGCGAATCCGGCAGCGGCCGCCAGCGCGTCATGGTTCTTCGTCCCCCAAGTACTGGCCACCACGCCCCACTTGCCCGGACCTGAGGCCCCCTCCCCGCCGCAACGTTCGACGCCGGTCCGCGACGACCAGTTCCCTTCCTCCGCAGTTGAGCGAATGTGAGCGAAACAGTCACTCAGGGGCCCGTAACAAGGGCGTGCTGTAGGAGGCTTCTGGGGCCGAGCCGTCCCAGAGCTTCACCGGGAACCCGGAGCGACGGGCCATGGCGGACGAATTCCCCGTAGCCATCGGTCCGGTCACGGAGGAATAGTTCCCCGGCCGCCCCTCAGCCGCGCGGCGCCCCCGTGCTCGCCCGCTCCACCAACCGCGTGGACAACTCCGTCCGCGTGCTCTCCGGGCGGTCGCCGTCCATCATCCGTACCAGGAGGCGGAGGGCCGTCGCCGCCATCTCCGACAGGGGCTGGCGGACCGTCGTGAGGGCCGGGGCCGCCCAGCGGGCCTCCGGCAGGTCGTCGAAGCCCACGACGCTGATGTCGTCCGGCACCTTCAACCCCCGTTCGGCCAGGGCCTCGTAGACCCCGAGCGCCATGTGGTCCGAGCAGACGAAGACCGCCGTCGGCGGCTCGGGCAGGTCGAGGAGTTCCAGCATCCGCAGCCGTGCCAGGCCCTCGTCGAAGCCTGCCTGGCGGAGGTACTCGGGACGCTGCCGTACCCCTGCCGCGACCAGCGCGGAGCGGTAGCCCGCCACCCTCGCACTGCTGCACATCTTGCGCTGATGACCCGCCACCACCGCGATGCGCTCGTGCCCGAGGCCCAGCAGATGCTCGGTGGCCGTCACCCCGCCCTGCCAGTTCGCCGCGCCCACCGAGACCACGCCCGGCGGCGGCTCCAGGACCGGGTCGATCAGGACGTACGGGATGCGGTGCTGGTCCAGCCAGCCGTACTGCGACGACGTCAGCTCGGCCAGGTTGAACAGCACCCCGGACGAGCCGCGCGCGGTCAACTTGTCCAGCCAGCCGCGCTCCGGGCGGCCCGCCCGGGTGCGGTTCAGGCCGGCCGAGACCACGACCTCCAGTCCCGCGTCGTGGGCCGCCGCCTCCACCCCGTGCAGCACCGCCCCCGACCAGGAGCTGTCCAGCGAGTGCACGACCAGGTCGACCAGGCCGGACGCCTTCGCCGCGTCGAACCTCGGCCGGCGGACGTAGCCGAGCCGGTCCAGCGCCTCGGTGACCCGGCGGCGGGTCTCGGGGGCCACGTCCTCGCGCCCGTTGACCACCTTGGAGGCGGTCGGCACGGACACACCCGCCTCCCGGGCCACGACGGCCAGGGTCGGGCCGGCGGCCACGCCCCCGTTCCCCGTGCGGACACTCCCCGTGCGGACCATGGGGGACCACCTCTCCGGCCCGCCCGAGGGCCATGAAAGTTTCGACCAGCGCGAAACGGTCAGCGCGAAACAGTAAGCGCTTCCTACCCTAGGTTCGCCCGCCGAGGTGGGGAAGAGGTCAGGCTTCGCAGGTCGTTATGGCCCTTGCGTTTTCGAAACTTCGAACACGGCGACGGTCACCCGCAGCTCAGCCGGAACCCCCTGAAATCGGCCGTGAAGGCCGCGTCCACGAGATCCACGGCGTGGATGCCGGCCATCGCTCCCGTGAACCGCAGCTTCGATCCGTGGTCGTCGGAGAGCCGGCTGAAGTCCAGCGGCTCACCGACGGGCGTGCGAGTCCCGTCGTGGATGTGCCAGAACCGAGCGGTGGGGCCGTCGACCGTCACGCCCAACGTCACGGGTTCCGCGGCCTCGATGTCGGCCGTCGCCACGGTCCTGGTGCTCGACTCGTCGCGTTCCGTCAGCCGGATCACGGTCCGTCCGCCGTCCCGCCACTGCTGGCCGTGCTGCCCCTCGCCCTCGCGCTCCGCCCAGGTCAGGTCGAGCGAGAGATAGGCCTCGGTGTTGTACCAGAGCACCAGGCCCGCTGCCTGAGTGAACGTCACCGGCCGTGCCTCGACGGTGACTTCGGCCTCCGCCCGGTGCTCGGTGATCCGCTGGGCGAGAAGACTGTGCGCCCAACGCGACTCGGGTCCGTGCCGCCCGCGCAGCCGGATCCAGCCCGGCCGGGCTGCCGGGTCCGCCCAGGACGCGTCGGGGGCGGCCCGCAGTGTGCTCCACGGCCAGCCCAACGCCCCTTCGGCTACGGCGGGTTGCCCCACCGGACGCTCCTCCGGCCACTCCCGCGTCGCTACGTCCACCTCGACCGCCGGATGCACACCCCCGTGGCGCATCCTCGGCCGGCCCTCCGCGTCCCACGTCACCGCCTGGATCGCCGTCTCCCGCCCGAGCGTGCAGCGCGGGCCCTCCGGAGTGGCCACCGGCCGAGCCGTGAGGTGGCTCAACACCCAGTCGCCGTCCGGGGTTTGGACCAGTTCCGCGTGACCGGCCTTCTGCAGCGGCAGCGACGGGTCGTCCCGGGACGTCAGCAGCGGCTGCGCGTCGAGTTCGTACGGGCCGGCCAGAGTACGGCTTCGCGCCACCCGTACGCCGTGCTCGAAACCCGTGCCGCCCTCCGCCAGCACCAGGTGGTACCAGCCGTCGTGCCGCAGCAACTTCGGTCCCTCGATGAGCCGTTCGTGCTGGAGCAGCAGGCGGGTGTCGCCGACCGGTGCCAGCGACTCGCGGTCCAGTTCGGTCAGGACGATGCCCGCGAACCGGTTGCCGCCGGGGCGGTGGTCGTTCTGGAGGTTGAGCAGCCACAGCCGCCCGTCCTCGTGGAAGAGCGCGGGGTCGAAGCCGTGGCTCGCCACCCGGCGCGGTGCCGTCCACTTGCCGCCGACTTCCGTGGCCGTACACACATAGGTGTTCGTGTCGAAGTACGGCGTGCCCACCGAGCGGACGATCGAGTAGACGACCCAGAAGCGTTCGCCGTCCCAGCTCAGCGAGGGTGCCCAGATGCCGCCCGAATCGGGCACGCCCGCAAGGGAGTTGCCCGGGACAGCGCCCTCCACATGGCCCGCGTACTCCCAGTGGGCAAGGTCACGCGAGCGGTGCAGAGGGATCGTCGGGAACCACTCGAAGGAGCTGGTCGCCACGTAGTACCAGTCGCCGACCCGGACCATCGACGGGTCGGGGGCGAAGCCGCGGATCACCGGGTTGTGCAACAGGGTCACTTGAGGGCTCCCAGGGTGACTCCGCTGCGCCAGTAGCGGCGCATCGCGACCATCATGATCGCCATCGGGATGATCGAGAGCAGGGCGCCGGTGAGGACCAGGCTGGTGAGGTCGATGCCGGACTCCGCGCGTTTGCCGGACCAGTTGTACAGGCCGATGTTGAGGGTCCAGTTCTCCTCGCCGCGCAGCACGGTCAGCGGGAGAAAGAAGGCGTTCCAGGTGTTGACGAAGGCGAGCAGGAACACCGTCGCGCCGCCGGTCGTCATCATCCGCAGCACGATGCTGAAGAAGATGCGCAGCTCGCCGGCGCCGTCGAGGCGGGCGGCCTCCAGAAGCTCGTAGGGGATGGTCGCCTCGGTGTAGACCTTGGCGAGGTACACGCTGAACGGGTTGATCAGACAGGGGATCAGCATCGCCCAGGGCGTGTCGACCAGACCGATCTCCGAGAACAGCAGGTACAGCGGCAGCGTCAGCAGTGCGATCGGGATCAGGAACGAACCGACCACGCACGCGAACACCAGCCCGCGGCCCGGGAAGTCGAAGCGCGCGAGGCCGTAGCCCGTGGCGAGCGCGAGCAGCGTGCCACCGAGGGAGCCGACACCCGCGTACAGGAACGAGTTGGCCGTCCAGCGCAGGAAGATGCCGTTCTCGTAGGTGAACACCTGGTGCAGGTTGGACCACAGGTGCCAGTCGGCGAACCACATGCCGTTGGTCTGGTACAGGCTCGTGCGGTCCTTGGTGGCGGCGACGATCAGCCACCACACCGGGAAGAGGCTGTAGACGCTCGCCAGGGCCAGGCCGACCAGGAGGAAGCGCTGACCGCCGCGGGAACGGGCGGCCGGGTCCGGCTTGGTCAGCCGCCTGATGTGCGAGTTCTTCGCGCGTTCTTCGGTGAGCGTCATCAGTCGGTCTCCTTCGAGGTGAGCCGGTAGAACAGGAAGGAGGCCACGCCGAGGATGAGGGCGAGCAGGACCGACAGGGTCGCGGCGTAGTGGTAGTTGCCCGCGTTGAAGGCCTGGTTGTAGATGATCATGATGGGGGTGAAGCTGTCGTCGATGGTCTGCGGGGTGACGTTCCGGAACAGCGCCGGCTCGTTGAAGAGCTGGAGCATCTGGATGATGGAGAGCATCCCGGTCAGCACCAACGCGCCCCGCACGAACGGGATCTTGATGCTCAGGGCGATCCGCCGCTCCGAGGCGCCGTCCAGGCGCGCGGCCTCGAACAGCTCACGGGGCACGCCCTGGAGCGCCGAGTAGATGATCACCATGTTGTAGCCGATGCCGTGCCAGGTCAGCAGGTTGCCGATGGACGGCCACACCATCGACGGAGCGAAGAAGTTCCAGGAGAAGCCGAACACCTCGCCGAGCGGGGTCAGCGGGCCGACGTCCGGGCTGTAGACGTTCAGCCACACGATCGCGGCGACCACACCGGGGATCATGTACGGCACCAGCAGCAGGATCCGGAACCGCCCGGCCATCTTCGAGGACACCGCGTCCAGGAGGAGGGCGAGGACCAGGCTGATCAGGAGCATCACCGGGATCTGCACACAGGCGAAGAGCACCACCCGCAGGACGGATCCCATGAACGCCGAGTCGGTCAGGCCCTGTTGGTAGTTGTCCAGCCCGGAGAACCTGTCCGTGCTGCCGCCCAGCCCGAGCCCGGAGGACTGCGAGCGGTACAGCGACTGGTAGACGGCGTACCCGATCGGGAGCAGGTACAGGAAGACGAAGCCGAGCTGGAAGGGCACCGTGAACGCGGCACCCTTCCAGCGCAGGGAGCGAATCATCAGAGGTAAGCCTTACAGTCTCTAGCCCTTGACCAGCCTCTAGCCCTTGACGTTGATACCGCGGGACTTCAGGTCGTCGACCGTCCACTTCTGCATGTGCGCGAGGAGGTCGGTCACCGTGATGTCCTTGCTGACCACCTTGCCCCACTGGCTCTGCAGCTCGGTGAACATGGCGGTCCAGTTCGGGCCGAAGGTCCAGTCGGTGGTGACGGTGCCCAGGCTGTCCTTCACGACCTGCTGGGCCGGCTGGTAGTCCGAGCCGAGCAGCTTCTCGGAGATCGCCTCGGGCACGTAGGAGTCGCTGTCCTTGAGCGCCGGCATCACACCGCTGCCGGTCTCCGGGCTCGCCATGATCTTCACCGCCTTGGTGTCCGTGGACATCCACAGCGCGGCCTCGGCGGCCTGCTCCTGGTTCTCGCACTGCGCGGAGACGAGCGTCAGGTTGGCGCTCTGGTTGGTGCCGGCCGGCGTCTTGGCGGCCTCGCCCGCGAAGGTCGGCCAGGGGGACAGCGCCCACTTGCCGAAGGACTTGGTGAAGTTCTGCACCATGCCCGACATCTGCCAGGTGGAGATCTGCCGGGTCGCGGTCGCGCCGGTGTCGAAGCTGCGCTGCACGGCCGCGTAGTCGGCGAAGGACAGCTTGGCGTTCAGATCGTTGTCGATGATCTCCTGGATCACCTTCGCGGCCTTCAGGGAGCCCGCGTCCTGGAAGTCCACCTTCCAGGCATTGCCGTCGATCGCGTACCAGTGCGCGCCGGCCTGCATGGACAGGACCTCCAGGGTGCTGGGGTCCTCACCGGCGTAGTTGGTGATCTTGATGCCGTGCTTCTTGAGGACCTTGCCCGCGGCGATGAACTCGTCCCAGGTCGTCGGGGCCTTGAGGCCGTACTTCTTGAAGATGTCCGTGCGGTAGATCGTGAACGCGGGTGCCGAGGCGGTCGGGACGCCGTAGACCTTGCCCTGCACCTGGCCGGAGGCCCACGAGCCGGAGTTGAACTCGTCCTTGCTCGACTCGACGTACTTCGTGATGTCGGCCAGCGCGCCCTGCGCCACCCAGCTGGTCACGTACTCACCGGTGTTCTGCAGCAGACAGGGGGCGTTCTTCGCCTTGACCGCGTTGCTCAGCTGCTTCTGCATCGTCAGCTGGTCGGTGACCTTCGTGTACTTCAGCTGGATGTCCTTGTGCGAGGCGTTGAACGCCTTGACGACCGCGTCCTGGCCGTTGGCCCAGCCCCAGAACTGGAGCGTGACCGGGCCCGACGACTTGGTGCCGCCGGAGTCGTCGGAACCACCGCAGGCGGTGAGCAGACCTGACAGCGCGAGACCCGCGACGGCGACGCGGGCGAACCTTCTCCGGGGGCTGCTGAAGTTCATCTGTCCGTATTCCTTCGGGAAGTAGGGCGTCTCGGAGAGGAGCCGGGAGGGAGAGAGGGGCCGGGGGAGGGAGACAGCAGAAGCTGTAGTAACCGGTTGCTGGGACGGTAGGTCGACGCTTCGGTGGTTAGCAAGAGGTGCGCGGCAATTTGTTACGCCGGTTTGTCCGTGGGGTTAGCGCTGGACACGCGGCCAGTACGCGCGCGGGAGCCGATGAAGCGCCAGGTCAGCGGCTTGTCAGGGGGTCGCCTAAGAGGCGCGGCGCCATGGGGGAGCGGTGCCCCGGACCCTGGAAGAGGTATGTGAAACCGTTTACGAAACGATCTCAACCGGCCGCACGGAGTTCCGCACGACGATATGGGTGCCCAGCACCAGATGGTCCCCGTCGGCGCCCCTGCGGCGCGACCCGCCGCCCTCACGCCGGTCGGCGACCGCCCGCAGGGCGACCCGGCCCATCTCCTCGTACGGCACGTGCACCGTGGTGAGCTGGGGCGTGAGCTGGGAGGCCAGCGGGATGTCGTCGTAGCCGACGATGGACACGTCCTCGGGCACCCGCAGCCCCGCGGCCCGCAGCGCCTGCATCGCGCCCGCCGCGACCACGTCCGTCCCGGCGAGCACCGCGGTGAAGTCGAGCCCGTCGCGCAGGCTCTCCTCGACCGCGTCGTAGCCGTGCTCGTAGTCGTACGCGCCGTGCCGCACCATGGCCGCCCCGAAGGGCACGCCGTAGGCCTCGAAGGCGCGCCGGGCGCCCTCCAACCGGCCCTGCGCGGTGGTGAGTTCCTGGTGGCCCGGCAGGACGAGGACCCGGCGGTGGCCGGCCGACAGCAGATGGCTGGCCATCGCGTAGGCGCCGCCCTCGTTGTCGTAGTCGACCGTCGTGGCCGGGACGTCGCCCTCCAGGGGCGGGCGGCCCACCAGCACCAGATGCGAGCCGGCCGCGTCCAGGGAGCGGGCGAAGCGGGCCATCCGCAACTGGTACTCGTCGTAGTCGTAGGCGCCGCCGAGCAGGACCACCGCGGCCACCCCCTGCTGGCGCATGAGGTTGACCAGGGCCAGCTCGCGCTCGGGGTCGTCGCCGGTGGTGCCGACCAGGGAGAGCCAGCCGCGCAGCGTGGCCGCGCCCTCGACCCCCTTGGCCACGTGGGCGAAGGCCGCGCCGGTGATGTTGTTGATGAGGATCGCGACCGTCGGGGTGCCGCCGCCGGCGAGGGAGCGGGCGTGCGCGTTGGTGACGTAGTCGAGGTCTCCCACGACCTTCATCACCTTGCGGCGCAGGTCCTCCGAGACCGGGTAGTTGCCCGACAGCACCCGCGAGACGCTGGCCACGGAGACGCCCGCGCGCTCCGCCACGTCGCGGATGGTGGCCCTGCCGGCCTCACCGGGCGCCTTGCGCTGACTCACCCTTGCGGCTCCTTCGCGGTAGTGGCCTCCGCCGGTGCTCGCCGCGGTGGCCCCTGCGGGTCCGGAAACCGTATCCCATGGCGGATCCGGGGCCGATCGGTCCGTCGTCGCCCGCTCATGCCACCCGCACCATGTCCGCGTGGAACACCTGGTGCACCAGTGGTGCTCCGGCCGCGAGGCGCTCCAGCTCCTCCACGACGATCCGGCCGAGCCGCTCCAGCTCGTTGCCGAGGGAGCCCGCGATGTGCGGGGTCAGGAACACGTTGGGCAGCCGGTACAGCGGGGATCCCGCGGGCAGCGGCTCGGGCTCGGTGACGTCGAGGACGGCGTTCAGGCGCCCGGAGACCAGCTCGTCGGTGAGCGCGTCGGGGTCGATCAGCGCGCCGCGCGAGGTGTTGATGAGGACCCCGCCGTCCCGGATCAGCCCGAGCCGCGCGCCGTCGAGCATGCGGTAGGTCTCCGGGATGTCCGGGGCGTGCAGGGTGACGATGTCGCTGTGCCGGAGCAGGTCTTCCAGCGACAGGAGTTCGGCGCCCAGCGCGGTCGCCTCGGCGGCGCTGACGTACGGGTCGTGCAGCAGCACGGTGAAGTCGAAGGGCTTCAGCAGTTCGAGGAGGCGTCTGCCCACCCGGGAGGCGCCGATCACGCCGACGCGGCGGCCGACGTTGCCGGTGGCCGCGGTCTCGGCGGGCGACGGATAGGCGTGCGTGGCGCGGAAGCGCTCGCGGTGGTCGAAGGCGTCCTTCCCGGACAGCAGGATCATCGCGAGGGTGTACTCCGCGACCGGCAGGGCGTTGCCGGTCACCGCGCTGGAGACGGCGGTCCCGTGCTTCCACAGGGCCTCGCCGACCAGCGAGCGGACGGAGCCGGCGGCGTGCAGGACGGCGCGCAGCCGGGGGGCCGAGGCCAGGACGTCGGCGTCGAGGGCGGGGCAGCCCCAGCCGGTGATCAGCACCTCCGCCGCGGCCAGCGCGTCCGCCGCGGCCGGGTCGGTGAAGTCCGTGACGACGAGGCCGGGGTCGAGGTCGGCCACCTGGCTCAGCCGGGTCATGAGCGGTGGGGGGAAGAGCAGCGGGAGGTGCACCGGATCCATCGCGAACACGGCCCTGGGTGGCTGCGGGCTGGGCATGTCACTCCTGACGGTGAGAAGTCCTGCCGGTGGGAAGTCCTGACGGCGGAAACTGTTTCTGAAAACGTCTTCTACAACGCTTCTACCGTAGGTCGCCCGTCGAGCGGTGGTCAATCGATGCGGGCAACCGGTTCCCTCCCCGGAGCGTGTCCGCGAGGTTACACAGTCTTTTCGAAAATTCGTCAAGCCTCTTGACGCCGTTTCCGGACAGAGTGAAGCTCTGCCCCAATGCGCAGCAACCGGTTGTCAAAAGGAGGTGGTGCGTTCATGCGCCCCCATGTCGGTGCATCCCTGAGCCGCCGCCGGTTCCTCGCCCTCTCGGCGGCCGGTACCGCGGCCGGTGCGGCCGCCCTGAACGGCTGTGCCCTCCCGGTCTCCACCGGGGTCAGCGGCCCCGGCGAGACCGTCACCGCCATGGTCAAGAGCGGGGAGATCACGCCGGACGACGTCAAGCAGGCCTACAACGACCTCGGCATCAAGATCGTCCTGGTGAAGTACGACATCACCAAGCTGATCGCGATGATGACCACCGGCAACCCGCCCGACCTGGTGCGCGGTGTCGGCGCCATCGACGCCCCGTACTTCGCGGCCCGGGACCTGATGGAGGACCTGGACCCGTACTTCGCCCGCAGCAGCGTCCTGCGCCCCGCCGACCTGGACCCCGTCAACGACCTGTGGCGCTTCGACGGCCGGACCCAGGGCAAGGGGCCGCGCCACGGCATGGCGAAGGACTTCTCCCAGGACAACATGTACTGGTACAACACCGCGCTCTTCGACAGGGCGGGCGTCGAGACGCCCCCGGTGACCGAGCCGGTCACCTACGAGGAGTGGCTGGAGAAGGCCAAGAGCCTCACCCGGCGCAAGAGCGGTCAGACGACGGTCTTCGGCGGCAGCTACAACGGGCTCATGAAGTCCAGTCTGCTGGCGAGCCTGACCGCCGCGGCCGGCGGCAACCTCTTCACCGACGACTACGCCCGTGTCGACTTCACCAGCCCCGAGGCCCGCAAGGCGCTGGCCTGGTACATCGAGTACTGCCGGACCAGGGTCGGCCCGAGCGCCGTCCAGCCCGACCCCAACGCCTGGGACGGGCCCACCTACCAGGCGAGCCGCATGGCCATGTCGAACTCGGGCTACTGGCTCGGCGGCATGATCAACACCGACCCGAAGCTGGCGAAGGTCTCCCGCCTGGCCCCCGCTCCCATCTTCGCGGGCGGTCCGCGGATCAGTCCCTGCCAGGGCGGCACCGGACTGTGGATGACGAAGAAGTCCCGCAACAAGGACGCCGCCTGGCGGGTCTTCGAGTGGTTCTTCGGCGAGGGACCGGCCAAGGCCCGCGCCTCCGGCGGCTGGGGCATCCCGACCCTGAAGTCGCTGCGCCCGCTGATGCCGGCGAAGGAGGAGTACCAGAAGCAGGTCCTGAAGGTGCAGGACGCCGAGCTGGAGCACTTCTCGGTCATCTCCTTCACGCCCTACGCCTCGGCGGACGCGCTGGACGCCCTCTTCAACCAGATCGCCCCGGCGGCGATGAACGGCCACATGTCCGTCGACACCCTGGCCCGGCGCCTGGACTCCGCCATGAACGAGCAACTCGCTCGCGGTAAGGAGCAGGTGGGATGACGACCGAGCAGATCGCCTCCGTGGCCGGACGGCCGGAACCGGCCGCGTCCGCCGCCCCGGCCCGCGCCGCGCACCGGCCGCGGACGTCCATGACCGCGCGCAGGCACCGCGCGTTCTACTTGTTCGCCTCGCCCTGGATCATCGGCTTCCTGCTGCTGACCGTCGTCCCCATGGGGTACGCGCTGTGGCTGAGCATGACCACCTTCGACGGGCTCTCCCCGCACTGGAGGTTCGTCGGGCTCGGCAACTACCGCGAGCTGCTCTCCGACCCGGTCACCTGGCAGTCCCTGGGCCGCGCCGGACTGTTCGCGGCGACCTCCGTACCGCTGTCGATCATCGCGGGGCTCGCCCTCGCGGTCCTGGTCAACCGGCCGATCAAGGCACGCGGGCTGTTCCGCACCCTGCTGTATCTGCCGGCCGTGGTGCCGCCGATCGGGGCCGGCATCGCCTTCAAGCAGCTCTTCGACCAGAACTCCGGTGCCGCCAACGGGGTGTTGAACCTCTTCGGGATCGACGCGATCGGCTGGCTGGCCGACCCCTACGCCCGGTACGTGCTGCTGATGACCGTCCTCTGGACGGCCGGCAACATCATGATCATCTCGCTGGCGGGGCTCCAGGACGTGCCCCGTGAACTGCACGAGGCGGCCCGCGTCGACGGCGCGAGCGCCTGGCGGACCTTCCGCTCCATCACCGTGCCCCTGCTGTCGCCGGTGCTGCTCTTCCAGACCGTCACCGGGGTCATCGCCTCGGTGCAGACGATCATGCCGCTGCTGCTCGCCCCCGACGGCACCACGGCCGGCGTCACCCTCGTCCCGCAGTCCAACTACCTCTACATGATGCACGTGTTCGCGCAGTACTTCGCGATCGGCCGCTACGGCTACGCCTCCGCACTGCTGTGGGTGCTCTTCCTCCTGATCCTCGTCGCGACCGGGCTCATCTTCCGGTTCACGTCCGGCGTGGTGTTCTACAACGTCGACCCGGAGGCGAAGAAGTGACCGCCACGACCCTTGCCCCCAAGTCGCCGCCCCGCGTCCGGCTGCGCACCGGCCGGCTCGTCCTCTACACCGTCCTGGTGGTGCTCACCGGGCTGTTCCTCGGCCCGTTCGGCTGGCTGGTCATCTCCGGGTTCAAGACCCAGGCCGAGCTGGCCTCCTCGCCGGTGCGCTGGCTGCCCGAGCACTTCCAGTGGCACAACTTCGCCGACGCCTTCCACCAGATCGACTTCCTCGGCTACGCCCGCAACTCCCTGATCATCGCGGTCATCTACGCCACCCTCGTCACCCTCAGCTCGGCCTGGGTCGGCTTCGGATTCGCCCGGCTCGACGCACCGGGCAAGAAGACGCTGTTCGGCATCCTGATCGGCTCGATGATGCTGCCGCAGATGGTCACCCTGCTGCCGACCTACCTGATCTTCGCCCGGCTCGGCATGGTCGACACGTACTGGCCCTGGGTGCTGTGGGGGCTGGCCGCCGCGCCCTATCTGGTCTTCCTCTTCCGGCAGTTCTTCGCGGGGCTGCCGCGCGAGCTGGAGGAGGCCGCGATCGTCGACGGCTGCGGCTACGCCCGGATGTTCTGGCGGATCTTCCTCCCGCAGTCCTGGCCGGTCGTCTCCGCGAGCTTCATCATCGCCTTCACCTGGAGCTGGGGCGACTACATCGCCCCGCAGCTCCTGCTCTCCAGCGACCGCACCACCCTCGCCGTCGCCATCATGTCCGCGTACAGCACCCCGGCCGGGCAGCCCGTGCCCGAACTCCAGGCCGCCGCCTCGGTGATGTACGTCGTCCCGATCCTGCTGGTCTTCCTCGTCGCCCAGCGCGGCTTCGTCGCCGGGATGTCCACGACCGGCCTCAAGTAGCCCTTCCCACAGACCTGTTCGCAAGGAGTCACGCATGAACACACCCCTGTCCCGGCGTACGGCGATCCAGGCGGCCGGAGCCACCGTGCTCGCCGCCGGCCTCTCCGGGGTGACGGCCGGCGCCGCCCGCGCCGACGAGACCGAGGCCACCGCCGCCCCCAAGCTGGTGACCTACCCCCGCCCGGCCGCGATGCCGACCAACACCAGCTTCAAGGTGCGGGTGCGCACCGCCCCCGACGGCGAGTGGCAGACCCTCGACATCTGGCGGCCCCAGCTCGCCGAGATCAACCCCACCACCGGGTCGAGCAAGACGTACAACTCCTCGCTGGCGTACTTCGACTTCCGTGGTTCCGTCGAGGTCGAGGTCACCTACCTCAAGGGCGGCACCACCAAGGTCCGGGTGAGACCGGACTCGTACGGCATCACGCCCGAAGTCGGCGGCGACACCCTGGTGTTCACGCTCGACGAGCCGCGCAACGTGGTCGTCCAGATCAACGACGACATCTTCGACTGCCTGCACCTCTTCGCCCGCAGGATCGAGAAGAACATCCCGGCGCAGGACGACCCGGACGTCCTCTACTACGGCCCCGGCGTCCACACCACCGCCGACAACACCCTGCTCGTCCCCTCCGGCAAGACCGTGTACCTCGACGGCGGCGCCGTCCTCAAGGCGACCGTCATCTTCCGCGACGTCGAGCACGCGGGGATCACCGGGCGCGGTGTGCTCGCCGGTACAGCGGGCGGCGGGATCCTCGTGGAGAGCTCGCGGAACATCTCCATCGGGGCCGTCACCACGCTCAACCCGGCCGGTTACGCCGTCCAGTTGGGCGAGGCCACCGGTGTCACCATCAAGGGCCTGGGCTCCTTCAGCTCCAAGGGCTGGGGCGACGGCATCGACGTCTTCTGCTCCAGCAACGTCGTCGTCGACGGCGTCTTCATGCGCAACTCCGACGACTGCATCGCCATCTACACCCACCGCTGGGACTACTACGGCGACACCACGAACATCACCGTCCGCAACTCCACGCTCTGGGCGGACGTCGCACACCCCATCAACGTCGGGACGCACGGCAACACCGACAACCCCGAGGTGCTGAAGAACCTCCGCTTCAAGAACATCGACATCCTCGACCACCGCGAACCGCAGATGAACTACCAGGGCTGCATCGCCCTGAACCCCGGCGACTCCAACCTGATCAAGAACGTCCGCATCGAGGACGTCCGGATCGAGGACTTCCGCTGGGGCCAGGTCATCTACATGAAGGTCATGTACAACACGAAGTACAACACCTCGGTCGGCCGCGGCATCGAGAACGTCTACGTCAAGAACCTCAGCTACACCGGCACCAACGCCAAGCCGACGCTCCTGCTCGGCTACGACGCCGACCACGCCATCAAGGACGTCACCTTCGAGAACCTGGTGATCAACGGGCTCGTGGTCGCCGACTCGATGAAGAAGCCGACCTGGTACTACACCACGGACACGATCCAGTGGTTCGCCAACGAGCACGTGCTGAACCTCAAGTTCCTCACCACCGCCGAGGCCGAGGCGGCCGCCGCGTCATGACGATCCCCGACACCAGCCGCCGGACCTTCCTCGGCGGCACCGCGGCCCTGCTCCTGGCGGCGGGCGCGAACGGTCTGCTCGCGCCCGGCACGGCTCGGGCGGCCGACCGCGAGAGCACCGGCGCCAGATCCTTCGCCCACCCCGGGCTCCTGCACTCCGCCGACGACCTGACCCGCATGAAGACCGCGGTCGCAGCCCGGCAATCCCCGGTCTACGACGGCTACTTGGCGCTCGCGGCCCACGCCCGCTCGAAGTCCACGTACGCGGTCCAGAACACCGGCCAGATCACCTCCTGGGGCCGCGGCCCCACCAACTTCCAGAACCAGGCCGTCGCCGACTCGGCCGCCGCCTACCAGAACGCCCTGATGTGGGCCGTCACCGGCAGCACGGCCAACGCCGACAAGGCGCGCGACATCCTCAACGCCTGGTCCGCCTCCCTGACGATGATCACGGGCGCCGACGGCCCGCTCGGCGCGGGCCTGCAGGCGTTCAAGTTCGTCAACGCGGCCGAACTGCTGCGCCACACCGGCTACGACGGCTGGGCGGAGGCGGACATCGCGGCTTGCGAGCGCTCCTTCCTGGAGGTCTGGTATCCGGCCGTCTCCGGCTACATGCTCTACGCCAACGGCAACTGGGACCTGACGGCCCTTCAGACCATCGCCGCCATCGGGGTGTTCTGCGAGCAGCCCACCCTCTTCGAGGACGCCCTGCGCTTCGCCGCGGCGGGCTCCGGCAACGGCTCGATCGCCCACCGCATCGTCACGGACGCCGGCCAGGGCCAGGAGGCCGGCCGCGACCAGGGCCACGAACAGCTCGCGGTCGGCCTGACCGGCGACCTCGCCCAGGTCGCCTGGAACCAGGGCATCGACCTGTGGGGCTACGACGACAGCCGGATCCTCGCCAACTTCGAGTACGCGGCCCGCTACAACCTCGGCAACGACGTGCCGTTCGTCCCGGACCTGGACCGCACCGGCAAGTACATCAAGACGACCGTCTCCGCGATCAGCCGCGGCAACCTGCCCCCGATCTACGAGATGGCCTACGCCCACTACGCGGGTGTACGCGGCCTCGACACCCCGTACACCAAGGCGGCCGTCTTCCGCGGCACCGGTGGCACCCGGGTCGTCGAGGGCAGCAACGACGACCTGCCCAGCTGGGGGACGTTCGCCTACGCGGGCGCCACGGCTCCCTCGGCGTCCGTGCCGACGGCTCCGGCGGGCGTCACCGCGGTCGGCAACTCCGAGGCCGTCACGGTCAGTTGGCTGCCCGCCACCTGGGCCGACACGTACACCGTCCGCCGTGCCTCCAAGCCGCAGGGGCCGTACGAGGAGGTCGCCACCGGGGTCGACAAGCCGACCTACGCCGATGACCGGGTGCGCCCGGGACGGACGTACCACTACCTCGTCACCGCCACCAACTCCCAAGGCACGAGCGCTGCTTCGGCGACCGCTTCCGCCACCGCCGGTCTCCCCGAGCCCTGGTCGGCGCAGGATCTCGGGGACGTGAAGATCCCCGGTTCGGCCGTCTTCGACGGTGAGCGGTTCGTGCTGGAGGCGAGCGGCCCGCACCTGGTCCATCTCCCGCTGCGCGGCGACGGCGCGGTCACCGCGCGGATCGTGTGGCCGCTCAGCTCGCAGTACTCCAAGATCGGCGTCACGCTCCGCGACGCGCTCGACGAGGACGCGGCGCACGCGGCCATGGTGATCCAGGGGCTGCCCCTGCACACCTGGAGCGGGGTGTGGACGGTACGGCCGTCGCAGGGCGCCGACGTCTCCGGAACCGGCAGCACCCCCGTCCCGCCCTCCCAGCAGGACGCGATCACCGTCAACGCGGCCTTCCCGATCTCCAGTCTCGGCTCGCTCCCCCAGTCGGCGACCCCGCTGGAGGCCCCGTACGTCGAGGGCGCCGGCGACGGCTACCGGCTGCGCAAGCCCTACTGGGTGCGGGTGAGCCGCCGCGGACGCCGCTGCACCGGCGCGATCTCCCCGGACGGCATCCGCTGGACCGAAGTCGGCTCCACCGAGGTCGAGTTGGGGCGCACCGCCTACGCGGGCCTGTTCCTCGACTCCAGCCTCGGCGTCGACCAGGACTACGCCGAGACCGGCACCGGCGCCTTCGACAACGTCACCGTGACCTCCGCGTCCGGCGGCGAGGTCTGGTCGGTGCCCAAACCGGCCCGCGCCGCGGAGGACTTGACGGCGGTCAGCGGCTCCGACGCCGTCGAGCTGGCCTGGACCGACCCGGACCTCTCCGCCCGCTACAAGGTGCTGCGCGCCACCGACGCCGACGGCCCCTACGTCACCCTCGCGACCGGCGTCGGCCCGGTCGGGTCCGGCACCCGCGTCCAGTACACGGACGCCACCGGCACGCCCGGGACGACGTACCACTACGCCGTCGCGAAGACCAACACGGCCGGGCGCGGTCCGCTGTCGGCGACGGCAGCCGCCGCGATGCCGACACCCTCCGTTCCCGAACTCACCTCCGCGACAACGGTGTTCGCGAACAAGGGCATCTCCGTGAGGCACCTCCTGCGCGCCACGCACGAGCCGGTCCGGTTCACCGCGTCCGGCCTCCCCGACGGCCTCCGCGTCGACAGGCGCACCGGCCTGATCAGCGGAATCCCGCGCGAGACCGGCGAGTTCACCGTCACCACCACCGCGGGCAACGTGGCGGGCGACGGCACCGGAACCCTCACCCTCACCGTCGGCACACCCCCGCCCACCCCCTGGACGTACGGCGACCTCGGCGATGTCGTCCTCGACGACCGGGAGTTCGGCACCCTGGGCGTGGTCGCGATCCGCACCCCCGGCAGCACCGCCCACGAGGACGGGACCTTCGTGGTGCGCGGCGCCGGAGTCGACCTGACCGTCAACAACCAGGGAATGACGGGCCACTTCGTACGGCAGCCCGTCAGCGGTGACAGCACGGTCACCGCCCGGCTGGTCTCCCGTACCGGAGCGGCCGGGGTCACCGCCGACCGCGTCGGACTGCTGATGGCGAAGTCCCTGTCGCCGTTCGACCAGGCGGCCGGAGCGATCGTCACCGGCGGCACCACCGCGCAGCTCATGCTGCGCAAGACGGTCGCCGCGGCCTCCGCCTTCACCGGCAACGGCGGCGTTCAACTCCCCACGCTGCTGCGGCTGAAGCGCACCGGGACCACCTTCACCGCCTCGGTCTCGGCCGACGACGGCGCCACCTGGACCGACCTCGCCGCCGGCGAGATCCCCGCCTTCGGTGACGCCCCCTACTACGTGGGACTGGTGGCCTGCTCCCGCAGCCCGCTGGCCCTCGTCACCTCGACCTTCGACGAGGTGAGCATCACCCAGAGCTGATCCCCCCACGGATTGGAGATGCACCGCATGAGCCGCACATCCCCCCACCAGCACCTCCCGCGGCCCGAGTTGAGCCGCCGCGGTCTTCTGAAGACCGCCGGCGGACTCGGCGCCGCGTTCGCCCTGGGAAGCGGCGCGTTCGCCGCCACCACGGCGGACGCGGCGCCCTCGACCTGGACCCACCCCGGCATGCTGCACAACGCGGGCGACATCAACCGGGCCAAGGTCCGGGTCGCTGCCGGAACCGACCCCTGGCTCTCCGGCTGGAACAAGCTGGTCGCCAACTCCCACTCCGCGTCCACCTGGACCAACCGGGCCACCGCCACCATCGTCCGCGGCGGCGGCACCGGCGAGAACTACGGCCTGCTCTACAACGACATCGCCGCCGCCTACCAGAACGCCCTGCGCTGGAAGGTCGGCGGCACCGAGGCCAACGCCGTCTGCGCGGCGAACATCCTCAACGCCTGGTCCAAGACCCTGACTTCGGTCACCGGCAACGCGGACCGGTTCCTCGCGGCCGGCATCTACGGCTGGCAGTTCGCCAACGCCTGCGAACTCATGCGGGACTACAGCGGGTTCGACCTGGCCGCCGCCCAGGAGCTGCTGGCGAACGTCTTCTACCCGATGAACAACGACTTCCTGACCAACCACAACGGCGCCTGCATCACCAACTACTGGGCCAACTGGGACCTGTGCAACATGGCGTCCGTGCTGGCCATCGGCATCCTCAACGAGGACTCCGCCAAGTACGACCAGGCCGTCACCTACTTCAAGTCCGGCGCCGGCAACGGCTCCATCGCGCACGCGGTGCCCTACCTGTACACCGACTCCGACGGCTACGCGCTCGGCCAGTGGCAGGAGTCGGGCCGCGACCAGGGCCACACCGTCATGGGCATGGGCCAGATGGGCGCGTTCTGCGAGATGGCCTGGAACCAGGGCGACGACCTCTACTCCTACGACAGCCGGAGGTTCATGAAGGCCGCGCAGTACGTGGCCAAGTACAACATCGGCGACGACGTCCCCTTCACCACCTACAACTGGGGCACGGGCACGAGCTGCGCCGCCTCCTCCCAGACCGTGATCTCCGACGCCTCCCGCGGCCAGGTCCGCCCGGTGTGGGCGATGCTCCACTTCCACTACAACCGGCGCCTGGGCCTCGACGACAAGTACATCTCGCAGATGTACTACGACCTCGTCGCCCCCGAGGGCGGCGGCGGGGACTACGGCACCACCAGCGGCGGCTTCGACCAGCTGGGCTTCGGCACCCTGATGTACGCCAAATAGCCCTGCGACCCGCTCGTGCACCGGAATACCCGGAGCGATTGTGGTGCTCTTGTGTTACCGGTGCACGAGCGCGGCGAAGGGCTGGTGGGCGGATGACGGCAGACCAGGCGAACCCCGTGGTCAGGACGCCTTACGGCGCGGTACGCGGCAGGACCGAGCAGGGCGTGGCGGTGTTCCGCGGCATCCCCTACGCGGCCCCGCCCTTCGGCCCCCGCCGCTTCCGGCCGCCCGAGCCGCCCGAGCCCTGGGACGGCGTGCGCGACGCCGTCGCCTTCGGGCCGACGGCGCCGAAACCGCCGTACTCCGAGGCCTTCGCCCAGTACCTCTCCGACCCGGTCGTCCCCGGCGACGACTGCCTCAACCTCAACGTCTGGACACCCGGTCCCGGTGGCCGGCTCCCCGTCCTGGTGTGGCTGCACGGCGGGGCCCTGACCAGGGGCTCGTCGGCCGTCCCCGTGTACGACGGGCACGCCTTCGCCCGCGACGGGATCGTGTTCGTCTCCGTCAACTACCGTCTGGGCGTGGAGGGTTACGGCCTCTTCCCGGACGCCCCCGCCAATCCCGGCCTGCGCGACCAGCTCGCCGCCCTGCGCTGGGTCCACGAGTCGATCGGGGCGTTCGGCGGCGACCCGGACCGGATCACCCTCGCCGGACAGTCGGCCGGGGCCATCAGCATCGGCGCCCTGCTCGCCGCCCCGCAGGCCCAGGGCCTGTTCCGGCGCGCGGTCCTGCAGAGCGGGCCGCCCGAGGCGAGTGACCGCGACAAGGTACGGCGGATGGTGCGCCGGATGGCCGCCAAGCTGAAGGTCCCCGCCACCGCCGCGGCCTTCGCCGAGGTAGACCGCGAGCTGCTGCTGCGCACCCAGGCCGAGGTCGGCCGGCTCAGCAGCCCGGTGCTCGGCGGCCCCGCCTTCGGGATCGTCGTCGACGGCGACCTGGTGCCCCGCGATCCGCTGGAGGCGCTGATCGAGGGCGACGCGGCCCGGGACGTCGACCTGATGATGGGCTGGACCAGCGACGAGTACCGGCTGTGGGTGGTCCCCGGCGGCCTCCTGGAGCGGGTCGACCGGCTCGGCCCGGTCGCCCTCGCGGGCGCCATGGCCCGCTGCCACTGCGGCCTGGAGGTGGTCCGCGGCTACCGCGCCCTGCACCCCGAGGCCGGCACCGCGGAGATCGTCGGCCAGATGGTCACCGACCACCTGCTGCGGATCCCGCTGCACCGCCTGGCCGACGCGCGCCCCGGTTCGGCGTACGTCTACGAGTTCGCCTGGCCGTCGAACCTGCCGGACCTCGGTGCCTGCCACGCCCTGGAGCTGGGCTTCGTCTTCGACACGGGCGCCACGCCCGAGTCGGCCAAGCTCGCCGGCGAGGGCGCCCCGGCCGAACTCGCCGACGCCCTGCACGGCGCCTGGGTGCGCTTCACCACCGACGGCGACCCCGGCTGGCGGCCCTGGGACGCCGGCCACCCCGTGCAGATCTTCGGCAAGGGCGACCCGTACCTGGTGTCCGGCCCTCGGGACCGCGATTTCGAGGTGTGGACGGCCGACACGACCACGAAGGAGACGGCCCCGGTCTCGGAACCGGCGGACGGCTGGCCGGCCCGCACGGCGGAACTGCGTTCAGTGGTACGGCGACTGCGGCGGACGGGGCTGGCCCGGCGGCCCTGAAGGGACGGAGCGTCTCAGGTGCCGGTCGGTGTGACCGAGGCGCGGACCACCACATGCGTGCCCAGCAGCAGGTGCTCGTCGGGGTCCTCCGTCGTGCGGCCCAGCGCGGTGCGGACGGCGAGGCGGCCCAGCTCCTCGTAGGGGACGTGGACCGTGGTGAGGGCCGGGTGCAGGTCGCGGGCGAAGGGGATGTCGTCGTAGCCGGCCAGCGAGACGTCCTTCGGCACGTCCAGGCCCGCCTCGTGCAGCGCGGTCAGGGCACCCGCGGCGACCATGTCGGTCGCGGCGACCACGGCCGTGAACTCCAGGCCGTCCTTCAGGGCCCCGCGCATCAGCCGGTGACCGGAGTCGCGGGTGAAGTCGCCGTTGAGGACGAGCGCCGGGTCCGGTTCCACCCCCCGGGCCCGGTGGGCGGCGAGATAGCCGCGCTCACGGCCCTGCGCCGTGGTGTGGTCCGCCTTGCCGCCGAGGAACAGCACCCGCCGGTGCCCCTGCGCCAGCACATGCGCGACCAGGGCGTACGCGCCGCCCTCGTTGTCGTACTCGATGACCGTGACCGGCGCGCCGGGGCCCAGCGGCGGCCGTCCGCACAGCACGAGCCGGGATCCGGCGGACGCCAGCGAGTCGGCCATACGACGGGTGCGCTCGCGGTACTCGACGGTGTCGGCGGCGCCCCCCACCAGGATCACGGCGGCGGCCCGCTGGGCCCGCATCATCTCCACGAACTCCAGTTCGTGCTCGACGTCGCCCTCCGTGCTGCACACCAGGCACAGATGGCCGAGCCGGGTCGCCTCGCGCTCCACACCGTGCGCCATCAGCGCGAACGAGGGCCCGGTGATGTCCTCCAGCACGAACGCCAGCGTGGGCGTGCCGACCCCGGCGATCGCCTTGGCGCGCGCGTCGGCGACGTAGTCCATCTCGCGGACGGCCCGCAGCACCCGTTCCCGGGTCGCCGCGCTCACCGGATACACCCCGCCGAGCACCCGCGACACGGTCGACGCGGACACCCCGGCCCGCGCGGCCACGTCCCGAATGGTGCTCCGGTCGGAGTCCTCACTCTTCCTGGTCATCCAGCTCGCCCCTCTCCCCGTACCCACCCCTTAGGAACAGCGGCAACACCATGGAAACCGGTTCCCACGGTGGAGGCTAGCAGGGTGACGGAGGTGGGGTTAAGGGGCGCGGGGAACTGCGCGAGCAACCACGACGAAAGCGGCAGCCGCCAGACATGAGGGGCCCTACGGCGAACAGCTCAGCGCAGTGCCCCCGAGATCCCGGAGATCGCCCCGGGCCCCACCCGACAGCACCCCCCGATCAACCGAGCCCCGGCCGTCCGCCACCCCGTGACCTCCTCCGACGTGAACGAGGACCGCCCCTCCCAGCGGCGCGCCCCCGCGTTCCAGGACTCCCCACTGTTGGGATAGACGACGACCGGCTTGCCGGTGACCCGCGCGGCGATCTCGATCGCGCCGGTCACATCCTCCGGAACACAGCAGTTCACCCCGACCGCGACGACCTCCTCCACCTCCGCCGCCAACGCGAACGCCTCCTCCAGCTGCTGCCCGGCCCGCGTACGGTCACCCGCGACCGAGTACGACAGCCAGGCCGGCACACCCAGCCCCCGCACCGCCCGCAGCAGCGCCCGCGCCTCGTCCGCGTCGGGAACCGTCTCCAGCGCGAGGACGTCAGGACCGGCGGCCGCGAGCACCTCCAGACGGGGCCGGTGGAAGGCCTCCAGCTCGTCGACGCTCAGTCCGTACCGCCCCCGGTACTCCGACCCGTCCGCGAGCATCGCGCCGTACGGCCCGACGGACGCGGCCACGTACAGCGGCCGCCGTACCCCGCCCGCCTGCGCCCGCCGCGCCGCGTCCCGCGCCAACTCCACGCTCAGCGAGATGAGTTCGGCGGCCCGCTCACGCGAGACCCCGCGCTTCTCGAACCCCTCGAACGTCGCCTGGTAGCTCGCGGTGATCGCCACGTCCGCGCCCGCCTCGTAGTACGCGAGATGCGCCTCGGTGATCGCCTCCGGCTGCTCCGCGAGCAGCCGCGCGGACCACAGCTCGTCGCTCAGGTCGTGCCCGGCGGACTCCAGCTGGTTGGACATGCCGCCGTCGAGCACGACCGTCCCGGCCGCGAGGGCCTCGGCGAACGGAACGGAAGCGGCGGCGGGGGATGCGGGGGTATCGCTGGTCATGCCCCCGACGCTAGTCGACGGCCGACGATACGGCCGTATCCGTCCGCTCCCCGAACACCGCGCCCGGCATGCGGGACTACCCTCGGCCCATGACCGACCTGGACATCGACGTCCTGTCCGCCGAAGCCGCCGAGGTCCTCGGTACCGGCCCGGCTTTCGTCTCCTCCCTCACCCACAACCCCAAAAACGGCGTCACCGGCGGTGTCTGGCACATCACCGCGGGAGAGCGCGAGGCCGTCCTCAAGGTGCTCACCCGCCGGAAGGGCGTGACCGGGCACTGGGCGGCCTCCGACGACCCGCGGCACTGGAACCACTGGCGGCGAGAGGCCGAGGTGTACGCCCGGGGGCTCGCCCAGGTCTGGCAGCCGTACGGCATCCGCGCGCCCCGCCTGCTGGCGTGCGTGGAGCGGGCGGACGGCGATGTCGCGCTGTGGCTGGAGTCGGTGCGGGGGCGGCCGGGACAGCGCTGGCCGGTCCAGACCCATGTACGGCACGCCCACCGCATGGGTCTCGCGCAGGGAGCCGTCGGCGCGCTCGACGAACCCTGGCTCTCCCGCCGCTTCCTGCGCGACTACACCGGCGGCCAGAGCACCGGACAGGAACTCCTCGACGAGGACGCGGCCTGGCGACAGCCCCTGGTCCGCGACCACTTCCCTGCCGGACTGCGCCAGGACATGGTCCGCCTGCGCCACGACCGGGAGTGGTTCCTCGACGTCATGGAGTCCCTCCCGCGCGCCTTCTGCCACCTCGACCAGTGGCCCGCCAACGTCCGCGCCGACGGCCGCGACACCGTCCTGCTGGACTGGGCGTTCGCGGGCGACGGCGCGCTCGGCGAGGACCTCGGCAACTACCTCCCGGACTCCGTGTTCGACCTGTTCGTCCCCGCCGCCCGGCTCCCCGCCTACGCGGCGGCGGCCTACGAGGCGTATGTGGACGGCCTGCGGAAGAGCGGCTGGCAGGGGGACGAACAGCTGGTCCGTCTCGCCGTCTGCGCCTCGGCCGTCAAGTACGACTGGCTCGCGGGTCTGATGCTGGCCCGGGCGGGGGAGGAGAAGCAGTCGGACTACGGCGGGGTGGGCACGGTCTCGCCCGAACGCCGGTACCGGGAGCGGGGGTTGGCCCTCGCCTTCCTGGCCGGGTGGGCGGCCGAGGCGCGGGCGCTGGCGCCCCGGCTGGGCTTTCCTGAGGCTCCGAGCGGACGGTGACGGGGGCGATTCCGGCGGCGATTCCGATGGGGCCCGGCCGACGGCCGTAGCCGCCGGCCGGGCCCGGTCTCACTTCAGGTGCCGGGTGAAGAACTGGGCCGCCGCGTCCCCGGCATACTGCGGAACGCCGGTGTGTCCGCCCATGTTCGCGTGCAGGGTCTTCTCCTTGCTGCCGAAGGTGTCGAACAGGTCCAGGGCCACCTGCCGGTCGTTGCTCTCGTCGTCCCACTGGAGCAGGACGTGCAGCGGAATCGTCAGCCGACGGGCCTCGTCGAAGGTGACGCGCGGCACGAAGCTCCCGGCGAAGAGGACGGCGGCCGCGATGCGCGGCTCGACCAGCGCCAGCCGGATCCCGATGGAGATCACTCCCCCCGAGTAGCCGACCGGGCCGTCGATCTCGGGCAGCGCGAGGAGGGCGTCCAGGGCGGTGCGCCATTCCGGGACCGCCCGTTCCACGAGCGGGAGGACGAGGGCGTCGATGACATCCTGGCCGACCGGCTCTCCGGCCTCCAGCGCCCGGTGCAGGGCGGCGCGGGCCTGATCGGTGGACGCGGAGCGCGGCCGGTCACCGCTCCCGGGGAGTTCGAGGGTGGCCGAGGCGAAGCCCTCGGCCGCGGAGTGCCGGGCCCGTCCCGCCAGCCGGGGGTACATGCCGTGCAGTCCGCCGGGGTGGCCGAGCAGGATCAGCGGCGCCGGTGCGGACGAGGAAGCGGATCCGGGCGTCCACAGGATGCCGGGGATCTCGTCGAGGGTGAACTCGCGCTCGACGACGCCGTCTTCGAGGTGTCGCTCAGAAGTGAAGTGCATGGTCGTGCCTTTCGGGAATGCGCTGGAAACGGCACTCCCGGACGACCTATCGCCCGACCGTGACCCCGGAGGAGAGCACCCACGTCGATACGTTCACGGGTACCACCTCCTGGTTCTCTCGCACGGCCTCCGGAAAGGTAACAGCGGCCGCTCCGGTCCGCCAACGGGTTTTCGCCGGGGCCCGGAGGCCAGTCGCCGCCCCCATGCCTGCCCCGGGACCTCGACCCACCGATGGGTCAGGACGCACAGGGGGAGCAGCACGGCGAAGAAGGCGGCCTCCAGCGCGGGATCGTCCCGCCGCGCCCGCCCGACCGTGCCGTCGATCACCGCGAGCAGCACCGGGTGGACCAGGTAGACCGAGTAGCTGATGGTCCCCAATCCGGTGAGCGGCAGCGGGAGTTGACGCCGACGCCACGCCAGCCCGGCGCCGAACGTGAGCACGGCTGCCAGGAAGGCCGCGATCCAGCCGCGCCGGGTGAACAGCTCCCCGTCGCCGTACCGGTACGCGCTCCCCACCGCGCACCCGACCACCACCACGGCCGTCCCCGCCGCCCGCCACCAGGTGCCCTGCCCGTGCTCGGCCCGGTGGACCGCGGTCCCGAGGAACATCACGGCGAGGATCACCAGCCCCTCCCACAGCGGGACCGTGCCGTTGAACGGGACCAGGACGAGGGCCGGGAGCGCGCCCAACACACCCCCGAACAACCGGAGTACGGGAGACGTGGCACTCGCACAGCAGATGGCGACCACCATGACGGACGCGCCGACGAGGATCAGCGGACCGGTGCCGACCCGGTCCGAGAGAGCGGAGGCCGGCAGCGCGGCCCCCGCCGCCACGCTCGCGGCGGCGAGCACGGCCAGGGTGACGGCGATCGTCGCCGAGCGCCGGTGCAGCCGTACCGTGAACAGCGCGACGACCAGCAGATAGAAGGCCATCTCGTACGAGAGCGTCCACAGGACGAGCAGCAGGCTCGGTGTCCCCAACAGCTCCTGGAGCATGGTCACATGGGCGACGGCCACCGTCACCGCGCTCTGGCCGCCGAAGTCGCGGATCTCCACGACACCGCACAGTCCGAGGCCGAGGACCGTCGCGACGACGACCGCCCACAGCGGGTAGACGCGGAAGACCCGTCCGATCCAGAACGTCCGCACACAGCCCCGGCGTTCCAGCGAGGCGGGGACGATGTACCCGCTCACCAGGAAGAACACCATGATGCCGAACCGGCTGGTGTTGAACTCGGGCATCAACTCCCGCCGGAAGTCCGCCAGTAACGTCGCCGACGAGTGGTCGAACACCACGACCAGCGCCGCGACACCGCGCAACGCGTCGAGCCAGCCCAGCCGCGCAGGACCCGCCCCGCCACCGTTCCCCGTCATCCGCAGCCGCCTTCCCGCTCGCCGGAGGCTTCCCGGACCTCCGGGCCTCAGCGGCGCCGGGGTTCTTCGAGCCCGTTCAACCGTCCTTGGAGCGAGGGGGTAGCAGCGTTACGGGGAGCGGTGTCCGCTCAGCCCTGTGCCGCGTGCCGTCCGCCCTTGCGGCGCTTGCCGTTGCGCAGCACGGTCGGGGGCACCACGAGCCCGCCCAGCAGCCCGAGGGCGAGCACGTACGGCCACCAGCCGAGCCCTTCCGCCACCGCGCTGGTCGTCCGCGGGGCGGCGGCGGAGGACGGCGTCCAGTCGGCGTGGGTGTCCGGCGAGGCGCTCGCGGTGAAGGCCGTCAGTACGACGTCGTTGCCGTCCCCGCCCCGGTAGCTGATCCGGTACGTCGTGTCCCCGAGCTCGACCTTCGTGCCCTCCTTCAGCCCGTCGAAGGACCCGCTCACCTTCGAAGTGCCCTTGTTCTCCAGCACGGTGACGGTCCGTCCGGTAACCGACCCGGCCGTCGAGAGATCCAGTTCCCCGGCCAGCCGCACCGCCCCGGTCACCGTCAACGGCCGCTCCCCGAGCACGAGTTCGCCCTTCGCGCGCTGCGTATAAGCACCGGAGACGGTCAGCTCCCCGGCGACCACACCGTCGTTGGTGACGGCTCCCTTCACCGTCCCCCTGCCGCTCAGCGAGGTCCGCACCCGCAGCCCCGCGGGGCCCACGTCCAGCCGCGCCCCGGCCGAGGTGAGCCGGATCGCCTTGCTGCGAGCCAGAGTTGCCCCGCCCCGGAGCGCCAGAGTGCCCTTGGCGACCGTCGTCGTCCCCGTGTACGTCACCGCGCTCCCCGTGAGCGTCGTGGTCGCGGCGCCCGTCTGCGTGAGCGACCCGCTCCCGCCGATCCGGGACAGGGTCAGGGGCTTGGCGGTGTTGTTCAGCACGAGCGAGCCGTCGTTGACGACCTTGTAGAGGTCACCGGCGGTGTAAAGCCCGCCGTCGGTACCGGACTTGCCGACGCCCAGCCTCAGCACCGCGCCCTTCTCCACGGTCGTCGAGCCGTTGTAGTACTGCACGGCCGCGAAGGTCACGTCATTGCCCTTCGTCCCCTTGATCACGACGTCCCCCTGGCCGGGCGCGGCCAGCGTGTCGTGGAAGCGGCCGCCGCCGATGGGCGCGCCCAGGGTCACGGGACCGTCGTAGGCGAAGGTGAGGCGGGAACGCTCGCGTGCCGCGAGCAGGTTGATGTAGACGGTCTCGGCCGTGCCCGGCATGAAGATCCGGTGGGTCGTCCCGTCGCCCCACTGGACGTTCGCGCCCTTGATGTTGGTGCCGCGCTTGTTGACGTTCTTGGGGGCGGGCGTCCAGTTCAGGGCGGGGTCGCTGAGCGAGGGGTCGGTGTCGCCGCCCCGGTTCGACCAGCTGTACTGGCCGGTGAGGATCACCTTGCCGCCCGGCCGGGACTGGACGTTGATGTCGCTGCCGTACTCGCGCTGGTAGAAGTCCATCCGCTGGGTGACCGTCTGGCCGAGCGGGGTGTCCACGGTCCAGGTGCCCTGGTTGAGCACCTTGCGGACGTTCGGCAGCGAGGTCGCGTACTCGGGCCGCCCGGTGTTGACCCCGGTGCCGTTGTCGATGACCCCGGAGAACGGGCCGGACGACAGGTCCCAGGTGCCCCAGAGGAACCGCGGCTGGGTGATCAGCCCGGAGCCGCTGACCGTGCCCAGGTTGTAGGCGCTCTTCAGGGAGAGCCGCAGGGTGCCGTCGACCCGGATGTTGTCCTGGTTCAGCCGGAACGCCGGTGTGCCGTAGGGGAAATGACCGATCAGCCCGGTCGTCCCGCCGTCGCCGTACTGGAGAGTGGCACCGCGGTCGACCGTGACCGCGGGCGGGTCGGCGGCGGTCGTGGTGACGTACGGGTGGTTGCCGCCCGCGATCCGCACGGCCTGCCGTTGCCGGGACGTCGGCAGCGTGAAGTCGCTGTCCCTGGTGAGGATCAGGGTCCCGGTGCCGCGCACGGTGAGCGTGCCCTCCCCGCGGAAGACGCCGTCGTACGTTGTCGTCCCGCCCGGCACGGTGACGACCGTGTCGCCGGTGAGCGTCACGTCCCGGCCCGCGAGGACGTCGGCGGTGACGTCCCGGGGACCGGCGGCCCGGGCCGGGGGAGCCGAGGCGAGGAGGGCGACGAGGGCGCCCACGGCTGCTGCTGTCTTGTGGGTATGGCTGCGCACATGGTCGGAGACGCGCGAGGGCCCGGACCGATAACAGAAAATCCGGCGCGCTCCGATGGCCTCGCAGAAAGCGCCTTCTTTTGTCACGTCGGACCCGTTGACCTCAGAGTTCCCCAGCCTTACCTTTCGGCTGTTCGCAATTCAACAGATGTTCTCAATACCGAACATCACTCTCAGGTCACCCCACCCCGAGAGGCAGTCCGCATGAGCCGCGCCCCCACCGTCCTCGAAGCCGCCCCCGGCCCGAGGACGGCCGTCCCCTTCGTCAACCCGCTCGTCCGCCACCGCGCGGACCCCTTCGTCCACCGACACTCGGACGGCTTCTACTACTTCACGGCCACCGTCCCCGAGTACGACCGCATCGTCCTGCGCCGCTCCCGCACCCTGAACGGACTCGCGACCGCCGACGAGTCCGTCATCTGGACCAGGCACCCGGCCGGTGCCATGGGCGCCCACATCTGGGCGCCGGAGATCCACCGCGTGGGCGGCAAGTGGTACGTCTACTTCGCCGCCGCGCCCGCCGAGAGCGTCTGGGACATCCGCATGTGGGTCCTGGAGAACGCCGACCCCGATCCCTTCAACGGCAGTTGGGAGGAGAAGGGCCAGATCAGGACGGCCTGGGAGACCTTCTCCCTCGACGCCACCACCTTCGCCCACCGCGGCACCCGCTACCTCGCATGGGCCCAGCACGAGCCCGGCCTCGACAACAACACCGGGCTGTGGCTGTCGAGGATGGCGAACCCCTGGACCCTGACGGGCCCTCAGATCCGGCTCTCCACACCGGAGTACGACTGGGAGTGCGTCGGCTTCAAGGTCAACGAGGGACCCGCGGTCGTCAAGCGCAACGGCCGGATCTTCATGACCTACTCCGCGAGCGCCACCGACCGGCACTACCGCATGGGCCTGTTGACCGTCGACGCCGACGCCGACCTCATGGACCCGGCGAGCTGGTTCAAGTCGCCCGTCCCGGTCTTCGGCAGCAGTGACGGCACCCGGCAGTACGGCCCCGGCCACAACTGCTTCACCGTCGCCGAGGACGGCCGCAGTGACGTCCTCGTCTACCACGCACGGCAGTACGAGGAGATCGTCGGCGACCCGCTCGACGACCCCAACCGCCACACCCGCGTCCAGAAGCTCGACTGGAACGCGGACGGCACCCCGAAGTTCGGCATACCGGTGGCGGACACCGCCACGGACACGGAGGTTGCGTCATGAGACGTGCTTACGCGGTACTGCTCGCCCTCTGCCTGGCCCTGGCCGGCGCCCTGGTGACCGCCGGTCCGGCCCAGGCCGCCGCGCTGACGATCCCCAACGGCGTCCAGTTCACGGACACTTGGGGCAATGCCCTGCACGCCCACGGCGGCGGGGTCATCAAGGTCGGCTCGTACTACTACTGGTTCGGCGAGGACCGCAACGCCGACAACACCTTCCGGTACGTGGACGCCTACCGCTCCACCGACCTGAAGAACTGGGAGTTCCGCAACCACGTCCTGACCCAGTCCTCCGCCTCCGAGCTCGCCACCGCCTACATCGAGCGCCCGAAGGTCATCTACAACGCCTCCACCGGCAAGTTCGTGATGTGGATGCACAAGGAGAACGGCACCGACTACAGCGAGGCCCGCGCGGCCGTCGCCGTCTCCGACACCGTCGACGGGAACTACACCTACCAGGGCAGCTTCCGCCCGCTCGACTCGTACATGTCCCGGGACATCACGACCTTCGTCGACACCGACGGCACCGGCTACATGGTCTCGGCCGCCAACGAGAACTACGACCTGCACATCTACAAGCTGAACGCGTCCTACACCGGCATCGACAGCCTGGTCGCCAACCCGTGGGTGGGCGGCCACCGCGAGGCACCCGCGCTCTTCAAGCGCAACGGGGTCTACTTCATGCTGACTTCGGGCGCGACCGGCTGGAGCGCCAACCAGCAGCAGTACGCCACCGCCACCTCCCTCGCCGGGCCGTGGACCTCGATGGCGAACGTCGGCGACTCCACGACGTACAACTCCCAGACCGCGTACGTCCTTCCGGTGCAGGGCACTTCGGGCACCTCGTACCTCTACATGGGCGACCGCTGGGGCAACTCCTTCGGCGGCACCGTCAACGACTCCCGGTACGTCTGGCTGCCGTTGACCTTCCCGACCTCCACCACGATGTCCATGTCCTGGTATCCGGAGGTGACCATCGACGCGGCCGCCGGGACGATCGGCGGCACGAGCGCCACGTACAACACGCTCATCGCCCGCAACAGCTCCAAGTGCGCGGACGTCCCCAACCAGTCGCTCTGGCAGGGGATCGCGATCAGCCAGTACACCTGCAACAGCGGTGCCAACCAGAAGTGGTGGTTCAAGGACCTCGGCACCGGCTACTACCAGCTGGTCGGCCGGGGCAGCTCGCTGTGTCTCCAGGAGAACTCCACCAACGTGACCCAGGAGAACTGCTCCTCCAGCGCCACCACCCAGCAGTGGTCCGTGGTCACCTCGGGCTCGTACGTGAACATCAAGGCCCGCACCAGCGGTGAGTGCCTGGACGTGAACGGCGCGTCCACCGCCAACTCCGCCGCGCTCATCACGTACACGTGCAACGGAGCGACCAACCAGCAGTGGACGCGCGGAACCTGACGTCAGGTCAGTAGATCGAGGGCATCGATCGACGTGCCCGCACTGAGATAGGCCGTCGACCCCGAACCGCTCACCACGTTGATCTTCAGCACGTTGTACTGGCTGGTGTCCGTGAGCCAGGCACTGGCCGGAACGCTGTAGGTGAACGTGTAGTTGTTGCCCCGGTAGGACCCGTTGGTCAGCGACCGGGTGCTCGGCTGGGTGGGCGGGGAGGGGATCGCGGAGGTCCAGGTGTCGTTGACGACGACCTGCGGCCGTCCGTTGGCGTAGGCCGTCGTCACGCCGATGCGCAGGGTGTGCGCGGCGGCGGCCTGGGCCGCGGTCAGCTTGAAGTACACGAGCAGCCCGCTGTTGACGTCCTTCCAGAGGTAGCAGGGGAAGGCCGAGGTCTCGGTGCCGCTGCCGATGACGACATTGCCGGTCCAGGAGGACGCGCGGACGTCGGACGGATGGGCGTACGTCATCAGGTCGGCGTTCTTGAACCCGCTCGGCGTGCCCGTCCAGTCGTTGATCCGCCAGATCGCGCTCGCGTTGCTCGGGTCGTTCGAGGACGGGATCGCGATCGAGTTCAGGGTGGTCGTGCCACCGGCGGTCACCGTCACCGAGGTGGTGTAGACGGCGAGTTCGCTCTTGTAGACGGTCAGCGTGTACGTCCCCGGGAGGACCCCGGCGATCGAGAAGTAGCCGTCCGAGGAGCGGGCCGAACCCCAGTACTGGGCCGCCGAGTTGGCGAGGCCGACGGTGTACGGGTACGCCGTGTTCCGGCCCGTGATGCCGACGCCCGCGACCCGGCCGCGGCCGCCCGAGGCGACGTAACCGGAGATGCCGAGCGAGTCCGCCCAGGAGGTGGTGAGCGTGCCCGGGAACAGCGAGGAGGAGGGCGCGCCGCCGTCCGTGAGGGCGATGACGTAGGGGCCCTGGAGGCCGAAGCGCTCGTCCTCGGTCTGGTTCTGGGCGTAGTGCAGGATCTCGTAGAGGCCGCCGCCGTCCGCGCTCTGGTGGCGCAGCAGGGAGCGGTAGAAGGGGCCGCCGGACGCCTTCTCGTGGTTGGAGCGGACGATCCACAGACCGACGCCGTTCGCGCTCCAGCCGATGTAGTTGTAGTCGCTGACCCGCAGCTTGGAGTAGTGCTTGGAGCGGGTCTGGCCGTCGGACTTGGCGAACACGTCCGAGGCCTCGATGGTCGTCGGCGCGTAAGTGTAGGAATCCGGCTCGTCGTTGAGGAACAGGCCCGCCTTGACGCGCAGGATGAAACGGGTCGACGCGACCGAGGTGTCGGCCCGGTTGGTCCACAGGTAGACGTTGTTCTCGCCGCTGCGGGCCGCGTAGTAGTGCCTCAGCGTGCCGTACGCGACCGAGATCAGGATCGTCGACCCCGACTGCTTGATCGTCACGGTCGAGGTGCCGAGGCCGGACTCGATGTGTGAGTTCTTGCCGCCGTAGCCCTGGTACTCCGTGCCCTTGTAGACCAGCGAGGTCAGGTCGCCGTTGGTCTTGCTGACCTTGAAGACGAGGCTGGCGCCGGTGTCGACGACGTAGTTCGAGCCGTCGTCGGTGTAGCCGAAGGTGGCCGCGGACGCGGTCTGGGCGAGCGGCCCGGCGAGGGCGGCGGTGCCGGCGGCGGCCGCGGTACCGAGGACGAAGGTACGGCGTCCGACCGGTCTGTTCACGGTGGGTTCGGACATGTGGGGGTGCCTCCTTCGAGACATGTGGGGGTGGTGCGGGTGCTTTGGAGGGTGACAGTTGAATCGATTTCGCGAAAGGGCTTTCGCTTGCGGGAGGTTGGCAATCTTGTGAAATCGGTTCAAGGTCTAGAAAGCGCTTGCAGGTGGCGGTACGGTCCGGCGTCAGGTGTTGTCCCTCTGACGGAGGAACCGCGAATGAGACGTTTCAACCTCGCCGTGCTGGCGGCGGTCACGCTGAGCGCGGGCCTGACCGCGGTGCCGGCGCAGGCGCACACCGGCCGCGCTCTCGGTATCGAGAACTGTGTGGGCAGCGCCTGCCATTTCGACGTCCCGCCGGGAACGTACGACGTGAAGGTCCTCCTCGGCGGAGACGCGGCGTCGAGCACGTCGGTCATCGGCGAGACCCGGCGTTCCCTGCTGCCGGAGACCCCGGTGGCCGCCGGCGAGCGGACCGCCCGCAGCTTCACCGTGAACGTCCGCACGCCGGAGGGCGAGCCGACGGGACCCGAGGGCACTCCCGGTCTCGACCTGGTGCTCGGCGGCACCGCCCCCGCCCTCGCCGACATCCGCGTCACCCCCGCCCGGCACACCCGCCAGATCTTCCTCGTCGGCGACTCCACGGTCTGCGACCAGCCCGGCGACCCCTACTCCGGCTGGGGCCAGCAGCTGCCCCAGTACCTGCGCAAGGGCGTGTCCGTGGCGAACTACGCGGACTCCGGCGAGAGCACGGTGACGTACCTCTCGGACACCCGGCTGTGGGCCACCGTCCAGCCGTTGATCCGGCCCGGCGACCTCGTCCTGATCCAGCTCGCCCACAACGACAAGACCACGGACGAGGCGACGTACCGGGCGAACCTGGAGACACTGGTCGCGGGTGCGAGGGAGAAAGGCGGGAACCCTGTCCTCGTGACGCCCATCGTGCGACGCTGGTTCAACTCCGACGGCACGCTGAACAACGGCACCGCGCTGCTGGTCAACGGCCTCGGCGTCGACCACCCCGCGGTGATCCGCGCGGTCGCCGCCGCGGAGGACGTCCCGCTGATCGACCTGACGGCTCGGACGAAGGCGCTCGTGGAGTCGCTGGGGGTGGAGGGCTCCAAGGCGATCTACCTGTACAACGAGAAGAGGGACAACACCCACACCTCGGTGCACGGAGCGACGGTGTACGCGGGCCTTGTGCGCGACGAGCTGGTGGCACAGCATCTGGTGCCGAAAGGCCTGGTGAGGGTGGGATAGACGCCTGGGGCGTCCCGACCGGAACCGGGGCGCCCCAGGTCTGCTTCGTGAAGAGCCGCTGGGAAAACTGGAAGAGAACCGATGCACCTGCCCCCCGAGGACCGCACCCTCAGCCCGTACACCGGCTACACCCGCGCCCACTGGGAGGCCGCGGCGGACGGTCTGCTCGCCGCGGTCGAGCCGTTCGCCACCGAGGACCGCGCCCTGTACTTCCTCCCCGGCGATCGGGAGAGTTGGACGGGACGGCTCTCCGACGGCCTGGAGGGCTACGCCCGCACGCTCCTGCTCGCCGCCCTGCGCAAGGACGAGACCGCCCTCGCCCGCTACGCCGAGGGCCTGGCCGCGGGCACCTCGGGCGTCTGGCCCCGGATCGAGGACCGCCGGCAGCCGCTGGTCGAGGCCGCGTCGATCGCCTTCGCCCTGCGCATCACCCGCGAACTCCTCTGGGACCGCCTGGACGACGCCGTACGGCAGCGCGCGGCGGCCTGGCTCACGGACGCGCTGACCGCCGAGGCCTGGCCCTGCAACTGGGAGCTGTTCCCGGTGACGGTGGGCGGCTTCCTCGAAGAGGTCGGCTGCGAGCCGGAGGCGTCCCGCAAGGCGATCGAGCGCGGCCTGGACCGCATCGAGCAGTGGTACGTCGGCGACGGCTGGTACACCGACGGCGACGGCCGCAAGTTCGACTACTACAACGGCTGGGCGATGCACCTCTATCCGGTGCTGCACGCGTGGCTGGCGTCCGACCCCCGCCTGCTGGACCTGTACGGCGGCCGTCTCTCCCGCCATCTCGCCGACTACGCCCGCCTGTTCGGCGCGGACGGCGCCCCGATGCACCAGGGCCGCTCCCTCACGTACCGCTTCGCGACGACGGCCCCGCTGTGGCTGGGCGCCCTGACGGGCCACACGCCCCTGGCCCCGGGCGAGACCCGACGCCTGGCCTCCGGCGCCCTGAAGTACTTCCTGGACAGGGGAGCGGTGGACGCACAGGGCCTGCTCACCCTCGGCTGGCACGGCCCCAACCCGGCGGTCCTGCAAGGCTATTCGGGCCCCGCGTCCCCGTACTGGGCGAGCAAGGGCTTCCTCGGCCTGCTCCTGCCGGAGGACCACGAGGTGTGGACGGCCGAGGAGGCACCGGGCCCGGTGGAGCGCTCCGACGCCGTCACCCCTCTCGCCGCCCCCAACTGGCTTCTCCAGTCCACCCGTTCCGACGGCCTCGTCCGTCTCCACAACCACGGCAGCGAGGACGTCCGTTACGACCCCTTCTACACCCGCCTCGCGTACTCGACGGTGACGGAGCCCGCGGCCTCGTACGACAACAGCCTGATCGTGGACGTCGATCCGAGCCGCACGGAGATCGAGCCGCTGGGTGTGGGGGAGGGGTGGGCGGCGTCTCGGCACAGGGCGGGCGGTGGCGCGCGGGTCTCCGGAGTCGTGCTCGCACGAGGAGCCGTGGAGGTACGGGCCTTCCTCGTGGCGGGTGCCGAGCCCGGGACGCCGGTACGCGTCACCGGATGGGTCGCCGGGGACGGTGTCCGCGCCGAACTCCTGCCCGCCGTGGGCCTCGACGACGAGCTGACCGGGGTGACGGGAGACGGGGACACCCTGTTCGTCGCGCTGGTCCGCCTCACCGGTGAGGCGGACGCCGTTCCTCTGGGGGAGACGGTGACCGTACGGGCCGTAGGCGCAGGGGAGTTGACGGTGGTGTGGAGCGACGGCTCCGATACGCGGGTTCGCCTGGACGGCTCGGGAGTGGAAGTCGCAGCCGGGATCTGAGCCGTCTCAGGCAGTATGAGGATCATGGGTGGGAGAGACGAGCTGGTCGAACTGCTGGGCCGGGCAGGGCTCGACGTCGTGGGGGACTGGCGGGTCGAGGAGGTGCTGCCGCCTCCTGCTGTGTGGCGCCATGTCATCGGGTGGGGGACCGAGCCGACCGTGGCGGTCGCGGACGACCGGCCGGACCTTGTCGCCGAACTGAACGCCCAGTGGCACCGGTTGGCGTCCGAGACGGGGGTCCTCGGTGACGACGGCGTGTTCCTCGTCGACTTCTCCGGCAACGAGGGCCGGAAGTGGGTGCGCGTCCGCCTCACCGACGACTGGGACCTCGCCGGAGTCCTGGGACCGCGGCCGGGTCAGCCGGAGTTCCTCACGCTGTCCCTGGACGGGGACGTGATGGTGGGCGTCACGACCGAGGAGTACGCGGTCTGGCTCGTCGCCGTCGACCGGCTCGGGGAGCGGCACGAGGAGGCGGCCCGGGCCGCCGGCGCGGAGACACCGCAGGAGCGGGCGGCCGCCTGGGAGTCCCTGTTCGAGGGACCGAAACCCATCGGGAAGCTGCTCGAGGCGTGGGCGGACGGGCTCTCGCTCAACCCCGCCACCCCGAAGGGCCTGTGGCCGGGACTGGCGGAGCGGTCGCGGTACGAGCAGTACCGCGCACTCCCCCCCCGGACGCCGTGGACGCCCTCCTGGCCCACCCCGACTGGAAGCTGCGGATGGGGGCGGCCGAGCACCAGCCCGACATCACCCCCGAGCAGTGGGCCCGCGTGATCCTCGCGGAGCGGGACGAGCGGCAGCGGTGGATCCTCATCATGCTGGCCGCTGACCGCTGGGCCGAACTCCCCGAGGACGCCTGCCGTGCACTCGCCGCCGACCCCTCCCCGCGCATCCGCTCCGAGACCGCCCGCCTCAAGGGCCTGCCCGCCGCGCTGTCGGTGGCGCTGGCCGCCGATCCCGACGGTCCCGTGCGCTACGTGGCCTGCACGGCGGCCTGGCCGCACCTCGGCCCCGCGACGCGAGAGGCGCTCCTGACCGATCCGTACGCCATGGCGCGCGAGCGGGCCCTGCTGCTGCACCACCGGGAGCACCCGATGCCCCGGTCGGTGTTCGACACCCTGGACGTCCGGCGCGACGCCCTGGAGACCTGCCTCCTGGAGCGCGGCCTCGCCGAGCACGTGGCACGGCACGGGGACCCGTCCGAGCGCGCCTCCCTAGCCCGGAACCTCCGCCTGGAACCCGACCTGGTGGCCCTCCTCGGCAAGGACCCCGATGCCCACGTCCGTTTCACCGTGTCCGTCCGGGAAGACCTCACCGAGGAGCAACGCGCGGACATCTTCTACGAGTTCGACCCGGACGGCCGCTACTTCCCGCTCGACTGGGTCGTGGCCCGCCACCCCGACGAGGCGGCCATGCGCCGCCTGGCCGCCTCCTCCCACCCCCTCGTCCGCCGGAGCGTAGCCCGCGCCCGCCGGCTTCCGCCGGACGTCGTCGAACGCCTCGCGGGCGACGAGGACCGCGTCGTCCAGCTCTTTCTCGCCGAGTCCTGCGACGACGCCCCCGCCGAGATGCTGCTGCGCGTGTGGCAGTGGTGGGACGGCAGCCTCACCTGCCCGGACCGCCCGCGCGGTCACCCCAACTTCCCGACCGATAACCTCCTGCGGTTCGCCGACGACCCCAGCCCCCGGATGCGCCGGCTTGCCCTCGACGACCCGGAGTCCACGCCCGGCCTGGTGGAACGGCTCAGCCGGGACCCGAGCGAGGAGGTGCGGTTCCGGGCCGTCACCGACCCGCGGCTGTCCCCGACCGCCGCGGCCCGGCTCCTTGAGGACCCGCACGAGCACATCCGCTCCGCGGCCGCCCGCCACCCCCACCTGCCGGCCCGCGTCCTGGTCCGGCTGCTGCGGCAGGGAACCGGAGCGGCGGAGACCGCCGCCCGGAACCCGGCCCTGCCCGTCGAGGTCATGCGGCGCATGGTCGAGTGGGTCGGCCTCAGGGCTTGACGCGCGCGATCCGCAGGCTGGTCGAGGTCGGGGACGCGCCCGTCAGCGGCGTCGCGTACGTCGGTGTGACCGGGGCGTACGCCCAGACCAGCGTGCCGTCCTTCTGGACCGCGATGTCGCCGGTGATCCGTGCCGACACGACCTTGTCCGGGCTCTGGACCTTGCCGTTCCAGTCGATGAGGCGGAGGTGGGTGCCCGAGAAGGTGCCCGTGCAGGTGCCGCTCGCGCACTTGGCGTTCTTCAGGGACTCCCAGGACACCAGCAGCCGGTCCTTGCCGTACGGCGCGACGTGTACGTTGACGTTCGCGACCGTGCGGGTGCCGGTGAGGTAGATGGCCTTGCCGGGGCCGGAGTTGCGGTCCTTGAGGAAGGCCACCGCCACCTGGTGGGCGCCGAACTTCGGCGTGACCGACCAGCCGCGGCCGCTGGAGTCGGCCGGGTTCTTCTTCGCGGACGCGGCACCGCGCGAGGCGAACGCCGTGGCGTAGCGGCCGGTGGACGACTTCACCAGGTCACCGGTGCGGCTCGGGAAGGTACCGCCGCAGTACCCCGCCCAGCACTGCTCCCGTTGCACGACCGGAGCAACGTCCGGCGCTGCTATGCCCGTTGACACGAACAGGCCCGACCGCCAGTCGTCGAAGCAGAGGGAGGTGAAGTTTCCGGTGGTCTCGGCGTGCAGCGCGATGCCCTCGTTGTGGCTGCACCCCCAGCCCCAACCCCCGCTGAGCTTCGCCCCCTTGGCGCTGATGTACGTCAACTTGTCGCCGTAGTGCCCGTCGGCGAAGCCGCCCGCGCCGTGCACGACGAAGTAGGCGCCGTACTTCGAGCCGTTCCAGGTGAGTTGGCCGTCGAGGGTCGGCGAGGTGTCGGCGGAGGCGGTGCCGGTGAGCTTGGTCCGGAAGGTCTGCTTGCCGTTCGTGTACCGGACGATCGCGGCCGCCGTCTCCTTCCACTTGTTCGTGTCGGCGACCCGGGTCAGCAGCGCGAACCCGTCGTTGTGCGCGACGAGCCCGCCGACCTCCTTGGCCCCCTTGACGACGGTGTCCGCGCCGGAGCGCTTGCCCGCCGCGGTCAGCGGGGTGACGTGGACGCCGTCCGAGGCGGGCCACGCCACCCGCAGGGTGCCGTTCGGGGCGGCGGCCGTCGCGGTCCGCGTCCACTCCCGGGTGTTGTTGTAACCGGCGCTCAGATAAGGGAACTTGGCGGACAGCGTCACCGCCGTGGTGGTGACGGCGGGGGTGGGCGTGGCCGCCCCGGCCGTGGCGTACCAGGCGCCGACGAGCGCGGCCGTCGCGGCGAGACCGGCGATCAGCGGCTTACGGGCCGTACGGACCCGGCGGTGGCCGGTGGGAGTGGCGGGGGAGCCGGGGGCGGCGGCCGCGTCCGTGGACGGCGTGCGTCTTGCGTGTGTCATACCCCCAGGTCGCCGCCGGGGCCGCGGAGGTTGCCGTGATCACCGGCGACCACCAGGATGCGTCCCATGACTTCCGCCATCCGCCACACGACCATCGACTGCTCCGACGCCTACGCGCTCGCCGACTTCTGGTCCCGGGTCCTGGACCTGCCCCAGCACGAGGAGGGCGAGCCGGGCGGCGACGCGGCGTTCATCGAGGGCGCGGGCCTGCTGTTCATCACCGTCCCCGAGGCGAAGACCGGCAAGAACCGCGTGCACTTCGACATCCAGCCGCAGGACCGCACCCGCGACGAGGAGATCGAGCGCCTCCTCGCCCTCGGAGCGACCCTCTTCGAGGACCACCGCAACCCCGACGGCACGGGCTGGGCCACCCTCGCGGACCCGGAGGGCAACGAGTTCTGCGTGGAGCGCAGCGCGGCGGAACGCGGGGAGTGAGTCCCTTACGACAGCAGCGTCTCCCTGAGCCGTACGGCGAACTCCTCCGGGTGCTGGAGGATGCCGAGGTGCCCGCCGGGGAACTCGACGAAGTCGCCGTGCAGGGACTTGGCGAGGAACTCGGCGGTGCGGTACAGGAGTTGACCGCGTGAGTCGGCCCCGGCGGCGAGGGTGAGACGCACCTGCGCAGGCGCCGCGGCGGGGACGTGGCCGGTGAAGTTCCGCAGGACGTGCGCGAGGAACAGCGCCATCGGGTTGGCCAACTCCTCCTCCCTGGACAGGGGTTGGCCCTCCGGGAGAGCGTACGGCTCCCGCTCCTCCAGTACGGCGGTCATCCGGGCGCCCGCCGCGGCGGGACCGGCGGCACGGTAGGCGTCGTACACCTCCCGGAACGCGGCCAGTTGACGTGCCCCGTCCGGCAACACCCCGACGCACGGCGGCTCGTGGGCGACGACGTGCCGCAGCCGCTCGGGGTGCCGGGCGAGCAGGTCGAGGGCGACGACACCGCCGGAGCTGGAGCCGAGGACGTACGCCGACTCGCCCTCCGGCAGGACCGCGTCGAGCACGCACCGCGCGCCGTCGCTCCAGTCCCGGACCCGCTGGTCCTCGACGGGCTCGCCGAGACGCCCGTGGGCGAGCCCGAGATGGTCGTACGTGACCACGGTGAAGTGCTCGGCGAGCACCTCCGTCATGGGGCCGAGCCCCATGGGGTGCCCGGCACCGCCCGGGAGCAGCAGCAGGACGGGACCACGGCCGGTGATGTCGTAGTGCGGCTCAGAGTCGGTCATCGGGGGTCTCCTCGTGGGGCCAGTTCTTCAGTGCCACGTGCAGGGCGTCCACGGCGCGGTCCCAGGACTTCTGTACGTCGCGGGGGGCGCCGAAGCCGCCGCCGGCCTCCAGGGCGCAGTAGCCGTGGAAGGTGGCGCGCAACAGCCGTACGGCGTCGGTGAGATCGGGCTCCGTGAGGCCGTAGGCGCGGAGCATGCCGTAGGTGATCTCGGCGGTGCGGTGGAAGGCGGGGGTGTCGGCGACGAGAGCCTGGTCGATACGGATCTGTGTGGCCGCGTACCGCCCCGGCCGCTCCAGGGCGTACGCCCGATAGGCCCCGGCGAACGCCACGAGCGCGTCCTTCCCGGCGCGGCCCGCCACGGCGACGGCGATCCGGTCGATCATCTCTCCACCGGCGAGCAGGGCGATCCGGGTCCGCAGGTCCTGGAGGCTCCGGACATGCGCGTACAGACTCGCGTCCTTCACGCCGAACCGCTTGTGAGGCCGGCGCGGGGGACCATGGGCGAGCACCTTTTCCTAGGGTTCCTAGGTTTCAACCTAGCTCGCATAGGCCCGTGGCCCAAAAGGTTTTCAACGACGCGGCCAGATCTGAGAGTTGACTGTCAGAATATGTGAGAGGACACTCTCACATCATGCGGTCGGACAATCGCTTCGGCGACCTCGAGGTCACTGACCCGAAGGCCATGCGGGCGCTCGCGCACCCCGTGCGGCTGGCCATTCTGGAGCGGCTTCAGCGGTACGGCCCTGCCACCGCCACGCAGTTGTCGCCGTATGTCGGGGCGACGCCGTCCGTGGCGAGCTGGCATCTGCGGCATCTGGAGGGGTTCGGGCTGGTGCGGGACGCCGTCGACGGTGGGACGGACCGGCGGGCGCGGCGGTGGGAGGCCGTGGCGCGCGGGTTCCGGTTCGAGGTGCCGGAGGACGAGGACGGGCGGGCCGCGGCCCGGCTGCTCGCCGGGGAGATGTTCGCCCGCACCGCCGACCTGCCGCTGCGCTGGCTGAGCGAGGCCGAGTCGAGCCTGGAGCAGGAGTGGGTCGCCCGGGCGGTGGCGAACAACACCCGCGTGGTGGTCTCCGCCGACGAACTCGCCGCGCTCAAGGACGCGATGGAGGAACTCCTCGCGCCGTACGTCACACGCGACGCGGCGGAGCGGCCGCCGGACAGCCGGGGTGTGCGGGTGCTCCTGTACGCCCTGCCGGAGGCGGCCGACCACGTCGACGACGACTCCGGCGAGGTCGTGTGAGACGCGCACCGGACTCCCTGTGGCGCGATCCGCGGTTCGTCCGGTGCTGGACGGGCAGTGCGGTCTCGCAGTTCGGCGACCGGGTGTCCGAGGTGGCGGTGCCGCTGATCGCCGTCGGTGCGCTGGACGCGACGGCCGGACAGGTGGCCTGGCTGACCGCGCTCGCCTGGGCGCCGAACCTGCTCGGACTGGTGCTGGGGGCGTGGGTCGACGGACGGGCGCGCAAACGGCGGCTGCTGATCGTCACCGACCTCGTACGGGCGGCGGTGCTGCTGTCGCTGCCCGCCGCGTATCTGTGGGGCACCGTCACCCTCGCCCAGCTCTACGCCGTGGCGCTGCTGACCGGCCTCGCGGGGGTGGTGGCCGGCTGCGCCTGGACGCCCTTGTTCGTACGGCTGGTGCCGCGCGCCCGGTACGTCGAGGCCAACAGCGCGTTCAGCGCGGCGCGTTCGGGCTCCTTCGTGGCCGGACCGGCGGCGGGCGGTGGACTCGTACAGGCGCTCGGCGCACCGGTCGCCGTGGTCGCGGACGCGGTGTCCTTCGTGGTCTCCGCGCTGCTGCTGAGCCGGGTGACGGTGGACGAGCCGCCGCCCCGGGAAACGCGCGCCCACTCCACCGCCCTCCTGCGTGAAGCCCGCGACGGGCTCGCCTTCGTCCTGCGCCAGCCGGTGCTGCGGGCAGGGCTCGCCTGCTCGACGACCATCAACTTCTTCACGTTCCTCGCCGGCACCGGCATGGTCGTCCTCTTCGCCGACCGGGAGCTCGGACTGTCCCCGGGGGTCATCGGGCTGGTCCTCGGCATCGGCGCGAGCGGCTCCCTCGTGGGGGCGCTCACGGCACCGCGGGTGGCGCGGCGGATCGGCATCGGGCGGACCGTCGTCGTGGGGGCCGTGCTGTTCCCGGCGCCCTTCGGACTGGCCGCGGTCGCCGGTGGGCCCGCGTGGGCCGGTGCGGGGCTCCTCAGTGCCGCGTACTTCCTGGTGGGCCTCGGTGTGATGTGGTTCGACGTCCCCCTCAACTCGCTCCAGGCGGCCGTCACTCCGGACGCGCTGCGCGCCCGCGTCACCGGCGCCTACAGCACCGTCAACTACGGCATCCGCCCTCTCGGGGCGCTCGCCGGGGGCGTGTTCGCGACGGCTTTCGGCGTGCGCGCGACGCTCGTGACGGTGGCCGTCGGCGGGGCGCTGTCCGTGCTGTGGCTGCTGCCGTCCTCGATACCCGGCATCCGGTCCCTGGAGGCCTCGGACCGCCTCCACCGCGGGCCCCGCACGCGGGAGGACGCCGCGTGAACTCCTCTTCCGTGGACGGGAGTCGCGGCGCGGCGACCTTCGTACAGTCCTTGGACGAACCCCTTGACGATCTAGACCGGTCATGCCAGCCTTGATCACGCTTCCGAGCCCCGAACGCGGACGGAGCCAGGACTTGCCGGGAACCGAGCACGACGAGACCCTCGCACGGATCACCGAGTACCTGCACGGCCTCGGAGCGGACCACGCCGACATCGGTCCGGACACCGAGTTGATCGAGTCCGGCTACCTGGACTCCCTGGGCATCGTGGCCCTGGTGGCCTTCGTCGAGGACACCTTCGACACCGAGATCCCCGAGGACGGCTTCCGGCCCGGGAACTTCACGTCGCCGCGCGCCGTCGCCGCGCTGGTCGCCGGCAGCAGGGCGGCCCGGGCGGGCCGCCCGTGACCGGCGGCCCCGACCTGCGCCTAGTCGAGTACGGCGGCGACGGCGGGGGGAACCATCCGCTGACCTGGGCCCAGAAATGGCTCTGGCGGGCCGTCGCGCTCAACGCCCCCGCCGTCCAGCAGCTCAACATGACGGCTTCGGTCGCCGTACCGGAAGGCCTGGGCCTGCCCCGGACCCTGCGGGCGATCGGGCTCCTGATCGGCCGTCACCAGTGCCTCAGGACGCGCTTCCACGTGGACGAGCACGACGAGCCGCGCCAGGTCGTCGTACGCGCCGGCGGTCTTCAGGCGGAGGTGTGGCGGGCCGACGGCCCGGCGGACGTCGAGGAGACCACGGCCCGCGCTCTGGAGTCCCTGGCCGCCCTGCCCTTCACCGCTCCCGAGATCTCGGTGCGGGCCGTCGTCGTCACCGACGGCACCGGGCCGCGCCGCGTCGGCCTGTGCCTCTCCCATCTCGCCGCCGACGACCACGGCCTGGACAACCTCACCGAGGACCTGGAGGAGATCCTGCGGGTGTCGGCCGCGGGAGCCGAGATCCCGCCGTGCCGCGCGACCCACCCGGCCGACCGCGTCCGCTACGAGACCGGAGCGGACGGCGTCGCCCGCTCCGCGGAGTCCGTGCGGTACTGGACGGACACCACGGTCCGCTTCCCCGCCGAGGGACACCTGCCGGCGCGGCACACCCCGGACCCCGTGCCCTACCAGTCGGTGCGGATGCGCTCCCGGGCTCTTCCGGTGGCGGCCCAGGCCCTGTGCGCGCGGCTGCGGGTGAGCCCGACCTCGCTCGTCATCGGCCTCGCGGCCGTCCTGTTGTGCGAGCGGACCGGTGGGACGCGGGCCGGATTCCTCACCTTCGGGCACAACAGGTTCAGCACGCGGGCACGGGCCCTGTCGGGCCCGCTCACCCAGTCATTCCCCGTCGCCGTGGACGTCGCGGGCCGGAGTCTGGGCGAGGTGGTGCGGGCCACCCACGCCACCGTCACCGGTGCGGGCTTCCACGGGCAGTACGATCCACCCGCCCTCGCGGCCGCCTTCGCCGAGACGGCCGGGGAGAACGGCTTCGCACCGGATCTGTCCTGCGCGGTGAACGTCAAGGGCGAGCGCCCGGTACCGGCCGCGGACGGGTCGCCGGAGGCCGCGGCCGAGCAGGCGCGCCGACTGCTGCGGCACACCGTCCTCAGCCCGTTCACCGGGATGCGGCGCGAGGACTTCAACTTCTATCTGTCGGTCGGGATGCGGGGGCGGGAATGGAACGTCCTGCTGCGGTGCAACACCGCGATGATCCCGGTCGCCGGTATCGAGGGCTTCCTGCGGGAGCTGGAGGACCGGGCCGTCCACGCGTGCGCGCACGACACCGGTCTCCTGCCGTCCGGATGACGCTCCGTCACCACTCGTCGGCGAGTTCCCCGACGAGTCGGGACAACGCGGTGAGATCCGGGAGGGCGGCCAGCCGGCCGCGGACCTCACGGTCCCCGAAAGCGCGCTGCTCCGGCGTCTTCTCCGCATCGACGGCGGCTTCCGCCTGCACCTGGATGTAATTGAGATGGGTTGCGAAAAGCATGGAGAAATCGTGCAGGCTCCGGATGGCGCCGGGGCCGTCGGCCGCCACATAGGAACGGACGATTCGCCGGGCGAAATCCGTGTTCACGTGTTTCGCGCCCGCCCACGAGCACACGACCCACGCCAGTTCACGATCCGGGGACGTCGGTCCGGCATTGTCCCAGTCGATGAGGACCGGGCCGTCCCGGCCGATCAGGACATTCTGGGGCTGCACATCGAGATGTGAGGTCACCAGAGTGCTCCGGTCGGCGGGCGACACGAACCGGGACAGTTCCGCCGCCGGCCCTGACAATGCGGCGAGCGAGTCCGCCCATTCCAGTCCGGAAGCGCGAATACGGTCGACGAGTTCTCCCCAGTCGGCGTCCCGAGGGCATGTCTCGTACCAGGAGTCAGGTGTCTGGTCCGCCCCCGCGCCGGCTCGGTGGAGCAGGGCAAGGGTGCGGCCGACCCAGTCGAGGACCTCCGGGCTCAGCGGGTCGGCCGTGCCGCCGTCCACCCAGTCGTACAGCTTGATGAAAGACCCTCCGAGCTGCGGCGGAAGGCGGGTCACCGGACTGCCGTCGCGGTTGGCGAGGAGCCGGGGCGAGGCGATTCCGAGCTTCTCGGAGGCGTCCCTGAGGGCGGCCTCCGCGCGCACCTGCTCCTCGTCGCAGCCGAAGAGCATTTCCTTCACCGCAAAGGCTTTGCCGTTTTTCGAAAGTTTCCAGATCTGTCCGAGTGCGCCACGAGTGACCGGCGTCGCGGTCCACCGATCGGTGCCCAGGCCATAGATCTCGGCCACATAGTTTTCTGCGTCACGCATGGGCGAACTGTATCAATAAAGGGTGGAGTGGCGACGGGAGTCGATTCCGGCAGAGCATTCGGGACATTCACGACATAGTCCTTTGGCGTCTTTTCGTCTGCCGAATGCATGCGGAATAGGCCAGGATAAGAAGTGGCTCAAAACGATGAGTTCCTAGGGGGTCGCCAGTTGGGAATCGAAGAAGCGACGACGGTCAGGCCTGTGGAGGGTGCCCTGTGCCGCCCTTTGGTCGACGAGGAGGTCGGGTTCTTCCGGGCGAACGGATTTCTGAGGTTACGCCGCTTTTTCTCCGCCGAGACGACGGACCGTTTGCGCCGCGAGGTCCTGGACAATCTGTCCGCCGCCTACCGCATGCCCGACCTGCCGCTCACCGAGGCCACCGGTCACGAGGGCTTCTATCTGCCGCTGATGCGCGACACCGCCCCGCTCAGCCGTGCCCTGGTCGCCGACCGGGACCTGCTGGACCTGGGGGAACGCCTTCTCGGCGGCCCGGTCGTGCCCAAACCACCCAAAGGCATCCGCTACCGCGACGCCACCCGCTGGCACGACGACGCGGCCGACCCGCACCTCAGGGCCGTCAAGATCGTCTGCTATCTGGAGCCGCTCACCGCCGGGACCGGCGCCCTGCGGGTGCTGCCCGGCTCTCATCACCCGGAGTTCTCCGCGGCACTGCGCCGCTACAAGGCCGGCCTGGCCCCGGTGCCCGCCTCCGACGAGCAGCGCGAGGACGACCGGTGGCCGGGCGTGGTCCTGGACACGGAGCCCGGCGACGTCGTGGTCTTCGACGTCCACCTCTGGCACGCCAGCCTCTTCGGCCGGGACCGCAACCAGTGGAGCCTGTCCTACGCCGCCGCCGACCCCGGCTCCCCGGAACAGGTCGCGGCCGTACGGTCGTACATCGCCTCCTTCCTCGCCGCGGGTCACCCCTACGACACCGAGGAGTTCCCCTACTACGACCCCGACTGGCTGTCGCCGCGGCGGCCCGGGTTCGCGTCGAGGATGAGCGACCTCGGGCTGTTCGACGGATGAGGCGTACTCCGGATCACAGGAACTCCGCGGCCGGCCGGCTCCTCAGATGCCGGACCAGGTCGTCCGGACGGCCGCCGCGCAGCAGCCGGTAGCACTCGGCGTCGTCACCGGCCAACTCGGCGAAGGTCTCCTCGTCCACGCCGGCCACGAACGCCCGCGCGAAGGCGAGGATGTCCGTGCGCCGGACCTCATCGGCCTCCGGCAGCGCCGTGAGCAGGATCAGGACGTCGTGCTCCAGGGCGGCGAGGTCGTACGCCCTTTTCAGGGCGGGATCGCGGGCCGCCAGGAATCCCGACACCATGCGCACCTGTTTCATGCGCCCGGAAATTATGTCCGCGTCCAGGGACCGCTGGGTTATCGACGGTGGTCCGTCGTCCCGCTGCCGCCAGAAATAGACAGGACCGGTGACCACATCGACAGCGGTCGCGAGGACATGGGCCGGGACGGTGACGAATGCGTCCTCGAAAACATGCTCCGGATATCTGAATTCATGGCGTTCCCAGAAAGAACGGCGGTACACCTTGTTCCAGACGGTACGGTCGCCCAGTAATTCACGGCGCTCGGTGATGTGAGTCCGCTCGCGCGGCTCGTCGAAAATGCCCGCGTGCAGGGGGGACGGCCACGAACGATCGCGGTTGAACCGGTGCACCCCGCCGCACGCCAGGTCGGAACCCGTCCGCCGCAACACCCCGACGAGCTGGTCGTACGTGTCCTCGGCGAGCAGGTCGTCGCTGTCGACGAAGGCGAGGTACCGGCCCGACACCTCCCGCAGACCACGGTTGCGGGCGGCCCCCGGTCCGCGGTTCTCCTGCCGGAGGAGACGGAATCTGGGGTCTTTTCCGACATAGTCCTGCGCTATTTCCCGGCTCTGGTCCGTCGATCCGTCGTCGACCAGGACCACCTCCAGGTCGGCGAAGGTCTGCTTCATCACCGAGTCGAGACAGGCCGCAAGATATCGCTCAACATTGCAGAAAGGAATTATCACACTGAGTGCAGGCTGCATTGATACCCCCAGTTTCACCGACCGGGTCAGGCTGGCACGAATTCTGCGACTGCGTCAATGGGGAGAGTCCTGAGATGCGAAAGGAGCACACATGACCGTCGAAAACGAACTTGTCACCGTGGCCGTCTGCTCGGTGGGACGGCCGGTTCTGCACCGGGCCCTGTCGGGACTGGCCAGGGGGGAGACCGGATCCGTCGCGGAGGTCCTGGTCGTGGACAACACCGACGACGGGTCCCTCGACCGGACGCGGCTCGCCGACCTGCTCGCCCCCTTGCCGCTCCGGGTGCTGCGCGGTCCCGGCGGCACCTCCGACGGCCGTAACCTCGCGCTGGCCGAGGCGCGCACGGACGTCGTGCTGTTCTTCGACGACGACTGTCTGCCGGAGCCCACCTGGGCCCGGGAACTGGCCGCCGCCATGGCGGCGGAGCCCACGGTCGCGGCCGCCTACGGCAGCGTGGAGCCGGTGCCGGTCCCCGGCGGGCGCGTCCTCACCGACAAGGTGCCGCTGATGGGCGAGTCCGCCTGGGGCGAGGCGGAGAGCGCCGACGGCGAGCCGCTGTGGTGCCCGGCCGTCACCTCACCGACCTGGAAGGCCGGGATCGCCACCGGCGAACCCACCCCCACCTGGGCCGTGGTCGGCTCCTCCAACAACATGGCGGTGCGCCGCAGTCTGCTGATCGACGGCCGGCCCGCCTTCCTGCCGACCCTCGGCCCCGGTACCGGGGCCGGCTCCGGCGAGGACACCGAGTTCGGCTACGCCCTCATGGCCGCCGGCCGTGCGCTGGCCCATGTGCCGGGGGCCGGCATGCGGCACGACTCATGGCTCGCGCCCGCCGCCACCGAGTGGACGGAACGCTGCTACCTGCGCGGCACGGTCGAGGCACTCGGACACCACGCCCTCCAGGGGGACGAACGCGCGGCCCGGCTGCTGACCACCTATCTCGCCTACTTCGCCGCAGGGAACCGCTACGGCTTCCGCGACCTCGGAGCCATCCTCGCCTGGGCCTACGGCGACCACACCGCGGGCCGGCCGCGCCGCCCGCAGCGCAAGTCCGACCAGACACCCGTAGCCACCACCCAGGGGGAATGACATGAGGTCCGACGACCGGCTGCTCACCTTGGACGCAGCACCGTTCGAACTCACCGAACGGCGACGGGCGAACCAGGCACGGAACATCGCCGAGTACCAGAGCGGCGCGACCGTCCTGGAGAGCCGGCCACTCGCCTTGTTCATCGAACTCACCCAGAACTGCAACCTGCGCTGCCCGATGTGCCGCTTCGGCGAGAAGTACGACCCGAAGCTCAACCTGGACGAGGCCGTCTTCGACCGGCTCACCGAGGAACTCTTCCCCACCGCGCACGTGGTGGACCTGCGCGGCTGGGGCGAGAGCACGATGCTGCCCCGCTTCGGCGAGTTCGTCGCCCGTGCCGTCCGGCACCGGGTGCAGCTGCGGCTGGTGACCAACGGCCAGGTCAACCGGCGCCCGGTGTGGGACCTGATGATGCGCGCCCACGCCATGGTCACCGTCTCCTGCGACGCCGCCTCGCCGGAGCTGTTCGCCAAGCTGCGGGCGGGCGGGACCATCGACCGGCTCACCCGCACCGTCGAGACCCTCGTCGAGAGCCGCGACCGGTACGGGGCACCCCGCGACAACGTCTGCCTGAACGTCGTCTCCAGCATGGACAACCTCGACGAACTGGCCGACATCGTCCGGCTCGCCGCCCGTCTCGACCTGTCCCTGGTGTCGATCCACCCCATCGTCACCGCCCTCGACGACCCCGCCCATCTGCGCAACGACCTCGGCCGCACCCAGGAGGCGTACGAGGAGGCGGCCGAGACCGGTCGGCGGGAGGGCGTCGTGGTGCAGGTCGGAGCGGCGCCCGATCCCTCCCTCGCCCTCCCCGACATGGTGCGCAGGCCCGCCTGCATGCATCCGTGGAGCTACGCCTACGTCCGCTACAACGGGCAGGTCGGCTTCTGCGACCACCTGATCGGCGGCGACAGCGACTACACCTTCGGCTCGCTCGCCGACGGCAGCTTCGAGTCGATCTGGAACGGCCGGCTCTGGCAGGAGCTGCGGGCGGCGCATGTGAGCGGGGACATCCCCGAGACGTACATGCCGTGCCGCTACACCTACGCCCAGCGGTACATCGAGTTCGAGCACCTGGTCCACCCCGACCGGGCGTCCGGACTCGTCACCAGCGAGACCCACCGCGCGGTCACCTTCCGCCGCGACCCGGAGGTCGTGCCCTGGGCGCCCTGGAAGCCGGAGGAGACCGGCGGCGGCGTCCTGATCCCGACCAGCGCGCTGACGGCCACCCTCCCGAAGGCGGCCCGTGAATGACGGACACCGCGTCCAGGACCGACGACCCGGGCACCGCGCCGGGCCCGCCCGGGCTTCCGGTCTCCCCGCAGGCCGTACAGGAAGCGCGTCGCCGTGCGCTGCGGCATTCCGAGGACCGGGTGCGGGCGGCGCCGCTCGTCTCGGACGTCGTGGCCGTCCACGCCCGCCGGCACCCGGCCGCGACCGCCCTGGTCGACGCCGGGGGCACGCGCACGTCGTACGGCCGGCTCCACGAGCTGAGCGGGCGGTTGGCGGGTCTGCTGGTCGCCCACGGGTGCCGGGCCGGTGACCGGGTCGCGGTCACCGGACCGCGGTGCGCGGACACGGTCGCCGCGTTCCTGGCGCTGGAGAGCGTCGGCGCGGTGTACGTCCCCGTCGACGCGGGCTGGCCGCCCGAGCGGCTGAGCGGGATCCTCGGCCGCACCGGCTGTGCACACCTCCTCGTCACCGGGACCGAGCCCCTGACCCCCGACGCCGCACAGGCCGCGGCCGACGCCGGCGCCGAGATCCTCAGCACTGCGGACGCGCCCCGCCACCAGCCCCACCGGCGACCCGAACCTCTCCCCGACGCGGCCGCGCGGGAGCGGTACATCGTGCACACCTCCGGCAGCACCGGCCTGCCCAAGGGCGCGGTCGTCGCACACGCCGGGATGGTCAACCACCTGTGGCACATGGTCGAGACACTCGCCCTGACGGACGACGACGTGGTCGCCTTCAGCGCACCCCCCATCCACGTCATCGCCGTGTGGCAGATGCTCGCCCCCCTGCTGGCGGGCGCCACCGTCGCGCTGGTCGCGCCCGGTGCCGAGAGCTTTCCGAGACCTCTGCTGCGTGCTCTGCGCGAGATGCGGGTGACCGTCGTCCAGCTGGTGCCGACCCTGCTCCAGCCGATCGTCGAGGAGTGGGCACGGCACGAGCCCGCCGCCCGGTTGCCGGACCTGCGCTGGCTCATCGCCACCGGTGAGGAACTGAGCCCCGCGCTGGCCGGCCGGGTGCTCGAACTGCTCCCGGACGCCCGCCTGATGAACGCCTACGGCATGAGCGAGTGCTCCGACGACGTCGCCCAGCACGTCGTGACGGCGGCGGACCTGGACGGAGCGAGGCTGCCCGTAGGACTGCCCGTCGCCAACGCCGTCCTGCATGTCCTGGTGTCCGAGGGTCCCGCCTGGCGCCCGGCCCGGGACGGCGAGAGCGGCGAACTGTTCGTCGGCGGACTGCCGGTGGGCGCCGGATACGCGGGACCCGCCGGACCGTACGGCACCGCCTTCTTCCGCGACCCCCTGGACCCCCGCTCACCGACCGGCAGGCTGTACCGCACCGGGGACCTGGCGCGGATCGAGAACGGGCTGCTGCACTGCCTGGGCCGGACGGACCGGCAGGTCAAGGTGGGTGGGGTACGGATCGAACTCGACGAGATCGAACGGGCGGTGGAACAGCACCCGGCGGTCTCCCGCTGTGCCGTCACCGCCGGGTCAGCGGCCGGCACCGTCGAACTCAGCGCCCACGTCGTCCTGACGGCGGACACCCCCGTCCCGGAGCTTCGGGCCTTCGCCGGGCAGCGGCTGCCGCGCGCCATGGTGCCCCGGCACTGGACGACCCTGCCGACCCTGCCGGTGACCCGCAGCGGCAAGGTCGACTACCGGGCGCTGGGCACACCCTCACCCGTTGACACCGGTGTAGTGCCGCAGACTCCACCGCCACAGCACCCGCGAGAGCAGGTACCCGAGGATTCCCAGCAGGGGTGAGGACGCCGCCAGCCAGTAGGGCACACCGCTGCCGTGGACGTGTCCGGTGAGGACGGCGACCGGGAGGTAGGCGATGAACGCGAGCGGAAGGCCGTAGGTCAGGAAGCCGCCCACGGCCTTCGGCAGCACGTTGAGCGGGTAACCGCCGAAGGTGCCGAAGAGCTGCTCCAGCCAGCTGCCCCAGTAGTCGGCCGCCGGGAAGCGCAGCGAGGCCGACGCGACCACCATGAACAGCGCGGCCTCCAGCAGCATCCCGCCGACGAGCGCCGCGACCAGGTACCCGATCCGGGCCGCCGTCCAGTCCAGCTCGCTGCGGCTGAGCGCGCCCGCCATCAGGCCGACGGCCACCGTGAGATCACCGATCGCGTTGGTCGGGAACCAGGCCAGCTGGACCTGGCGCTCCACCGGCATGGGACGCATCAGATAGATGTCGATCCGGCCGTCCTGGATCTGCCGGCCGATGCCGTGCAGCCGGCCCAGGACCAGGACGAACAGTCCGTGCGCCAGCATGCGGCTGGCCGGGATCAGCAGGACCTCGGAGCTGTCCCAGCCGCCCATCCCGGTGAACCGGGCCAGCAGGACCGTCGCGAACACGATGACGGAGACCTGCCAGATCGCTCCGATGGCGACGTTCAGCAGGAACTCGGCGCGGTACTCCAGCTGGGCACGGAAGTTGAGACGCGTGATGCGCCAGACGATGCGTAGGGAGTTCATCGGTCTCAGCCTCCCTGGGAGACGACACGGAGGGCGGCCCGCCGCCACAGGAAACGGGTGAACAGGCCCAGTGCCACGACCCAGAGCGCCTGGACGGCCAGCTGTCCGGCCGCCTCCGACAGCGGGATACGGCCGATGTAGACGGACAGCGGGATGTTCAGCGTGGCCTGGAAGGGCATGAAGGCGCTCATGGTCACGAACCAGTCCGGGAAGAACCACAGCGGCGCGTAGACCCCCGACAGCAGGTTCTGCGCGAAGATGATGATCAAAATGGCCGCGTTGTTGCGCAGCGCCCAGAAGCACCACTGGTCGGTGGCGAGCATGATGTAGTGCAGGACCAGCTGGCCCAGCAGCAGGCTCAGCACGAACACCCCCGCCACGGCCGCCGATCGGGGCGGTTCCACCACCCCGGCCGCCAGGCAGACCAGGAACCCGGCCAGCGCCCACGCGAACCCGTACAGCTGCTCGCCGAGCGCGCGCAGCGCGTAGTAGCGCTGGGGCGGCATCGGGCGCAGGTACCAGTAGACGATGGTGCCGTAGTGCATGTGCTGGATCACCGTGTCGCGGCCCGCGAACTGGTCCAACTCCCGCAGCCGGGAGGCGAGTACGGCCATCACCGCGTAGGTCACCGCCTGGTTCTCGTCGAGCCCGGCGGAACTGCTCGTGTGCGCGTACAGCCCGTGCCACAGCGACGCGACCAGCACCACCTGCACGGTCAGCCGGACCAGTACGGCGGTCATCCGGGGCGGCGCGTGCAGTTCGCCGAGCGGGGTGACGCGGGCTGCGCGCCACCCGTGCAGGACCGCCATCTCAAGCCACCTCGGTGTGCACGTAGGCGGCGCGCATCACGTCCTCGAGGTCGGCCTCGTCGATCGCGACGCCCGTCACCTCGTACCGCTCGATCACGGCCTTCAACGCCTGGTGCACCGTGGGGGAGTCCGGTCCGTCGGGGCCGAACACCACCTGCGGCCCGTCCTGCTTCAGTACGGCGATCCCCGGCAGCGGTACGACGTCGGCGTGCGCGTCGGCCAGGGTCGCCCGGACCTGCCAGGTGGAGCCGTACTTGCGGCGGATCTCGTCGAGGCTGCCGTCCAGGACCAGCCGGCCGTGGTTGATCAGGACGACCCGCTCGGCGAGTCGCTCGACCTCGGTCATGTCGTGGGTGGTCAACAGGACGGTCCTGCCGCGCTGTTCGACCTGGTGGCGCAGGAACTCCCGGACCTGCTCCTTGACGACCACGTCCATGCCGATGGTGGGTTCGTCGAGGAAGACGACCGGCGGGTCGTGCAGCAGGGCGGCCGCGAGGTCGGAGCGCACCCGCTGGCCCAGCGAGAGGTGCCGGACCCGGGTGTCCCAGAAGGACGACAGGTCGAGCAGCTCGTCGAACTCCTTGAGCCGCACCGCGTGTTCGGCCTTCGGCACCTCGTAGATGTCCCGGAGGATGGAGAACGACTCGCGCACCGGCAGGTCCCACCACAGCTGGGTGCGCTGCCCGAACACCGCGCCGATGTTACGGGCGTTGCGCTCGCGCTCCTCGTACGGCACCACGCCCGCCACCCGGGCCTCGCCGGAGGTGGGCGTGAGGATGCCGGTGAGCATCTTGATGGTGGTGGACTTGCCGGCGCCGTTCGGGCCGAGCAGGGCGAGGAGTTCGCCCCGGGCCACGTCGAAGGTGATGTCGGAGACGGCGTGCTTGGCGACCCGCTCCGGGTTGACCAGGGACCGCAGCGTGCCGGCGAGGCCGGGGCGGCGGACGGTGGTGTGGAAGGTGCGGGACAGGCCGCGTACCTCGATGCTTCCGGTCACGCTGTGAACTCCCTTGCTGGGAACAAGAGTTGCGGCCGGTCGGCTTGGACGTCAGTCCAGTTCGAGCACGCGTGCGTGCTCCTTGACCGGCTGGTCGACACCCCGGTCGCGGTCTCCGACGCGGCCATGACGCTGCTCGTGGCCAACCCGATGTACGCGGCGCTCATGGG